>JBHIBU010000050.1:0-8354 GCA_046759245.1 Dehalococcoidia bacterium
CTCGGCGGTGACATTCCCCGTTGGGTTATTGGGCGAGGCGATGAAGATGAGCTTAGTCCTTTCGTCCATCGCCTCCCTCACCCCGGAGATGTCCACAGCATAGTCCTTGCCTCTGGGCACATCGACAACCTTCCCTCCGCAAATCCCGGTAGAGAAGGGGTACATGCCGAACGTGGGAACACAGTTGATCACCCTGTCCCCTGGTTCGAGGAAGAGGCGCAGGATGAGGTCGATGAGCTCGTCGCTGCCAGCGCCGGCCACGATGTGCTCTGCGCCCACCCCAATATACCCCTCCAGTGCCCTTCGCACCTCCCCCTGATCGGGGTCGGGATAGATATGATAGAAGGGGTAGCTGGCGAGGGCGCGCCCCACCCTTGGCGAGCAGCCATAGGGATTTTCATTGCCATCCAGCTTTATCACCCCCTCGGGGGGGATCCCGGCTCGCTGGCCAAGCACCTCCAGAGGGACGATGGGTTGATAAGCCTCAAGGCGCAAAATATCGCCCCTGATCAGCCTTTCGATACCCCGAGAGGGGTGGGAAGGGTTCATGATTAGCCCTCCCTGCCTTTCTTTTCGAGCCTTGCCTCCACGGCACGGGCATGGGCGGTGAGCCCCTCTGCCTGGGCGATGGTCGCCGCAGCAGGACCGAGCGCCCTTAAATCATCATCGCCTAAGGAGATGACGCTGGTGAACTTGAGGAAGTCGCCGACACCGAGGGGGGATCTGAAGCGGGCGGTGCCCTCTGTGGGGATGACATGGCTCGGTCCGGCAACATAGTCGCCCAAGGTTTCGGGGGAGCTTTCCCCGATGAAGATTGCCCCGGCATTGCGCATCCTTCTCATATAGGAAGAGGGGGTGCGCACCATCAAAGATAGGTGCTCCGGGGCATAAAGGTTAACCAGGTCGACAGCCTGAGTTATGTTGGCAACCACAATTATCTTTCCCCTCCTCTCCACCGATTCCCGTGCGATGTCAGCCCGCTCCAGTTCGGCGAGCTGGCGCTCCACCTCCCCATTGACCTCATCGGCCAGCCTGGAGGAGGTGGTGATCAGGAGGGCGGTGGCAAGCACATCATGCTCCGCTTGAGCCAGGAGGTCGGCGGCGCAGAGGGCGGCATCTGCGGAGTCATCGGCCAGGATAACTGTCTCTGTAGGTCCCGGGAGCCCATCGATATCCACTACGCCGAAGACCATCCTCTTGGCTAGGATAACGAAGATATTGCCCGGTCCGCAGACCTTGTCCACCTTCGGGATGGACTCGGTGCCAAAGGCGAGGGCTGCGATCGCCTGAGCGCCCCCGACCCTAAAAACCAGGTCCACCTGGGCAATGTCCGCTGCCACCAGCGTCGGCAGCGGGATTGCACCCCCTCTCCGTGGTGGGGTGACCAGGATGATCTCCTTGACCCCCGCTACTTTGGCAGGGATCGCCGTCATCAATACCGTCGATGGATAGCACGCCGTGCCCCCGGGCACATATATGCCCACCCTTTCCAGGGGGTGAAGGATTTGCCCTGTCCCTCCCTCCATGAATCCCTTAGAGCCATGGCGCATCTGGGTGAGATGGAAGGAGCGCACCCTTTCCGCGGCAAGCTCAAGCGCCGAGATAAGCTCTTTGCTCACCTTTTTATAGGCTTTATCGATCTCCTCTTTGCCTACCTCGAGGGATTTAAGCGCCACCCCATCGATACGTCTGGTATATTCAAAAAGGGTAGCATCCCCTCTGTCGCGCACCTCAGCGATGATCCTCGCCACCGCCTCCTCGGGGCTGAGCTCCTGGCCAAAGACCCCTATTATCCCCTGTTTCATTTGGGCCGGAACTTCGCCAAGCTCAAAGGGGGAGCGTCGCAAAACAGCCCTGGCAGCTTGAAAATCCCTAATTATCTTCACCTAAATACTCCCTGGCTACCGCCACTGATAGGCTTTACTTTTTAGAAACCCGCTTTGGCTCTCCCTTCCATGATTTTAATGATATGCTTTATTCTATCCTTCTTTAATGGATCGGATAGAGCGTTCCTATTGCCGATCAGGCATGCCGAGGACTCAAAAAGGGTGTCGATAACTTTAAGCTTGTGCTTGGTTAAGGTTTGCCCCGTCTCGGTATTTTCGATGAGGAGGTCGGCGTCTTCGGGGAGGAAGGCCTCGCTCGCTCCCCAGGTGGGAATTATCTTATAGCGCTCCAGGTGCTTATCCCTGGCATACTTGTCAGCGATATTCACATACTCCGAGGCCACCCTTATCGTGGGCAGCAGCCCTCCCCTCACCAGGTCCCTCAACTCAGCGACATTATCGACGGGCAAATCCTCGCTGACCACGGCCACAATAGTTACCCTGCCAAATCCCAGGTCCAAGATCTCCTCCACCGGGCTTGAAGGGAATCGATAGAGTTGGTCTCTAAGCCAGTCCTTGCCGGTGATGGCCAGATCGAAGTTCCCGTTTGCCACCTGGAGGGGCATATCCTGGGGTCTGATCACCTTAACGGCGACACCCTTGAGCCCCAGGGTAGGTCGGCGAGTTTCCAATGCCTCAGAATAGCCAGCGATGTTGAGCCCCGCCTTCTTGAAGAACTCCATGGTGGGGCGTTGCTGGTGACCATCGGCCAGGGCAAGGCGAACCATTTTTTCGTCCCCAGCCTCTTTCTCGAAGACTCCGCCAATAATGGCAGGCAAGGGCGATTCTTTCTCCATCTCCACCTCTGAGGGGGAAAGATGGCTTAATAGGATGCTCATATCAGCCTTTGCCAGGCTTTTCCTATTGGCGATTAAGAAAGCCCGGGAGGTGAGAATCCTGGCTAGAGGGACCAGATCGTGATCGGCAAGTCTATCCACCGAGGTTCCGGCGATTATCGCCAGATCGGCGCTCTCCGGGGGATAGACCTCGGCGGCCCCCCATAGGGGGAGGATCTTAAATCTCCTCAGGCGCAACCTGAGAGCGAGGGATTCTGCTAGGTTCAGGTACTCGCTGACGATGCGCACGATGTCAAATCCACCCTCTATCTCCCCAACTGAGGAGACCCCGGCATACCTGCTGGCGACCAAATACAGATCGCTTTTGCCATAACCCAGATCCCCCACCTTCACTAGGTCACCACTGGGGTATTTAACCAGAAGCTCCTCCACCCAGTCCAGCCCGCATATCCCCAAATCATAGTTGCCGATAGCCACCTGAATGGGGATGTCCTTCTCTTGGAACACCTTAAGAAAGAGGTCAGCGAAGGTGGTGGATTTAGGGCGATAGGAACGCGACCCCTGGTCATAGTCCAAAAGCCCCAGCCCCACCCTTTGGAGCAAAGCGGCGGTATCGCCCAAAAGTCGCCCCTTTGGTAAGGCCAGCTTCACCTGGACCCCTCCACTATCTTTAGAATTCCCGCTTGAGAGGCTACCTTGCTCCTTTTCCCTGTAGCCTGGTCGACCAGTTGCAAGGGGCCTTCCCTAGGCACCGAGAGAAGCCACCGATAATCGCTCACTGCTTTGCGGCCCAGGTCTAGCTCGGTGAGATAGCCCGCCTCTCTCAAAAAGCGGGCAACCTCAAAGCAAGACTTCAACCCCTTCACATCGCTGCCCTCGGGACGGACCAGAATCCTCTGGTAAGATGGCTGCTCCCTCTTTAGGAGGTCCATCAATTGGTCCATATATAGAGCAAAACCCGAGGCGGGAACGGCTCCTCCCCCCACCAGTGGGATCAAATCATCGTATCTCCCCCCTGCCCCCACCCTCTCCGCCAAGGCGTAGAATTGAAACATAACCCCGGTATAATATTCAAAGCCGCTGCCTGAGGCGATATCGATCTGGTAGGGGCGATTCAGGGCGCTAAGAAGCCGGGCAATATCGGTCAGGTTATCGAGGCTGGGCTCGAGTGCGGGCAGGGCTTTCCCCAGGAGAGCCCTGATATTTTCCAGAAAGCCAGGCGAGCTCCCTTTGACATCCAATAAAAGGGGCAAAGCCCTCTTTAGGTCCACATCCTCGGTCTTTATCTCAGCCAACGCCTTGATATTCCCCTCCAAGATCTGGTCGAACATCTCGGTCTGCTCCGCTGCCCCCAGTCCCAGCTCTCCCAGTAGCGCCTTAATTAAGCCAGCATGGGATAGCCTTAGCTCCACAGGTATCCCTAATTTCTCCACGACCTCCAAGGCGAGGAGGATTAGCTCCACATCAGCCAGGGGCTGGCTGCTTCCGATTAGCTCAGCGCCACACTGCCAGCGCTCCCTCCTCTCCTTGCCTGTCTCCTCAAAGGTGAAGGTGTTTGCCACGTAGAAAAGCTTGGTTATTTCGCCACCCTCGAGGTTTTCCAGGTAGAGCCTTGCCGCAGGGATCGTGCCATCCGGTCTCAACACCACCCGCTCCCCACTCCAGCCATCCCAGTCAAGGAAGGAGTAGACCCTGCCCAGCATCCCTGGGGTCAGCGTCCCGGTGGCGGTAAAAAGATGGAGATACTCCAGTGTTGGCGTTCTCATCTCTTCATAGCCCCATCTCAGGCAACAGCCTCGAAACACCTCTTCGATGTGCCGAAACTTCGCCATATCCTGAGGGAGCAGATCGCTCATCCCTTTACACCTGGGCACTTTCATTGCGGCCACCTTTCAAAATACTCACGCTATTCTACACCAATCTGGTTCAGCCTTCAACAACTGGGGCTTGATTGCAAAAAGACCACCACGCCTCTATAATGAGTAGATATGCGGAAGGGGTTCTTTATTGTACTGCTGCTGCTTGGACTCTCCCTTCTAATATCGGGAGAGGTGAGCGCAGCCAGCCCGGGCATCGATGTCCTC
This sequence comes from Dehalococcoidia bacterium, assembly GCA_046759245.1. GTDB lineage: Bacteria > Chloroflexota > Dehalococcoidia > E44-bin15 > E44-bin15 > JBHIBU01. The sequence continues at coordinate 4,768 of JBHIBU010000050.1, forward strand.
AGGGTCGACGGGACGATCAACCCCGTCCTCGCTGGCTACATTGAGCGGGGCATTGGGCTTGCTGAGGAGCATGGAGCCACCCTCATCATTGAGCTGGATACGCCGGGTGGGCTCGATACCTCGATGCGCGACATCGTACAGAGCATCCTCGAGGCCGATGTCCCGGTAGTGGTCTATGTGCCTCCTGGGGGGAGGGCAGCCTCAGCGGGAGCCTTCATCACCCTGGCGGCTCACGTGGCAGCGATGGCACCGGGCACGGCCATTGGCGCCGCTCACCCCGTTGCCATTGGCGAGGGAGGGATGGATGAGACCATGGAGGCGAAGGTGGTCAACGATGCCGTGGCCTACATCAGGAGCATCGCTGAACTGAGGGGTCGCAACGCCGACTGGGCTGAGGCTGCGGTAAGGGAAAGCGTCTCGATAAGCGCTGAGGAGGCCCAGGCGCTGGGGGTCGTGGACATTGTTGCTGATAACCTGGACCAGCTCGTCGCCCAGCTTGATGGATGGCAGGTAACGCTGCTCAGCGGTGAGGTGGTCACCCTGGATACCGGTGATGCAGATCTCAACTATATTGACATGGGGGCTGCGGAGCGGTTTCTGTTCGCCATCTCAGACCCCAACATCGCCTATATCCTTTTGACCCTGGGAATGATGGGGATCTTCTTCGAGCTAGCCAGTCCCGGGGCCATCTTTCCCGGGGTTGTCGGTGCTATCTGCCTTCTGCTCGGTTTCTTTTCCCTGGGGATGCTTCCCGTTAACTACGCAGGGGTGCTACTGATCGTTCTCGCCTTTGGCCTTTTCGTAGCGGAGGTTTTCGTCACCAGTCACGGTTTGCTTGCCCTTGGGGGCATTGCCTCTTTGACCATAGGCTCGATGATCTTGATGGGCAATCCAATGTTTCAGATAAATAAAGGTCTCATCGCCGGGGTGGTGATCGTCGTCGCTGCCTTTTTCGTCTTGGCCGTCGGAGCCATCGTGCGTACCCATCGGACGCGGCAACAGACGGGGCGGGAGGCGATGGTGGGGACGGTGGCGGTAGCCAGAACACCCCTCGACCCCTCAGGCACTGTTTTCGTGCACGGGGAGCGCTGGGAGGCAACAGTGGATGAGGGGAGAGTTGAGCCTGGAGAGGAGGTGGTGATAACCAAGGTCGATGGCTTAAGACTGAGGGTAACCCGGAAAAATAAAAAAGGAGGTGAAGAGAAATGAATTGGATAGTACTTGCCTTGATAGCCTTCCTGCTGTTCATCCTATTGCCGGCTGCCATAAAGATCGTGTACCAGTATGAGGCTGGGGTCGTGTTTCGGATGGGTCGACTGGAGAAAACAAGAGGGCCCGGGATACGCTTCATCATCCCCTTCATCGACCGCATGCGCAAGATAGATACCCGCACCATCACCATGGATGTCCCCTCGCAGGAGGCGATCACCAGGGACAATGTGACCCTCAAGGTCAATGCCGTGGTCTACTTCAGGGTGATGCACCCCGAGGCTGCCGTAGTCGAGGTCTTTGACTACAGGCTGGCAACCTATCAGATCGCCCAGACCACCTTAAGAAGCGTGCTCGGCCAGTCCGAGCTTGATGAACTGCTGGCACATCGCGAGAAGCTGAATCTAACGCTGCAGCAGATCATCGATGAGCAGACGGAGCCCTGGGGGATCAAGGTGAGCGTGGTGGAGATCAAGGATGTGGAGCTTCCCTCCGCGATGCAACGGGCCATGGCGGCGCAGGCCGAGGCAGAGCGGGAGAGGCGAGCCAAGGTCATCCACGCCGAGGGCGAGCTGCAGGCTTCCACGAAGCTGGCTGAGGCGGGCAAGGTCATCGCTGTGGAGCCGACAACGCTGCAGCTGCGCTATCTGCAGACCCTCACCGAGATCGCCACCGAAAGGACCAATGTCCTGGTATTCCCCTTGCCCCTGGACATGCTCAGTGCCTTCATCGGGAATCGAAGGGTGAGCGGAGAAGGGGGACAGAGCACCTAAGCCTGGAGTTTAAAGTGGGCAATTCCAATCCCTTTCATCAGCGCTAAGCGTGGGCGATCACCCCTCCGTCGATGACGTAGATCTGCCCGGTCACGAACTTCGAGGCATCGGAGGCTAGATAAACCACCAGAGAGCCGATGTCAGCGGGGCGACCGCGGCGCTTTAGCGGGATGTAGCGCAGCAGGGGGTCCTGTTTTGCCTCCTCCTCGCTGACCCCCTCCTCGGAGAACCAGCCGGGACCTATGCTATTAACCCTGATATTCTCCCTCGCCCACTCCAGGGCCAGGGCCTTGGTGAACTGAAGAATGCCACCCATGCTGGCGCAGTAGGCAGCGCTATTGGCTACGCCTCTCAGGGCGAGGCCAGAGGCGATATTGATGATCCTCCCCTTCTTTTGCTCCATCATATGCTTGCCCACAGCCTGGGAGCAGAGAAAAACCGAGGTCAGGTTGGCCTCCATCACCCGCTTCCATTCCTCCTCGCTCACCTCGAGGAAGGGTTTGGCAAACTGAAGCTCAGCGCCATTTACCAGGATGTCGATCTTAGCGAACTCGGCGATAGCCCGTTCCACCATCTCTTGGATCTCGCTAGACTTGGTGACATCGGTGGGGATAGCCATTGCCCTTCGCCCCAGCCGACGCACCTCCTGGGCTGTCTCCTCGATCCCCTTTTGATTTCGGGCAGCGAGGATAACATCAGCACCTGCCTCAGCCAGGGCTAATGCTGTATGTTTGCTCCAGGCTCGGCCATCCCCGGTGACGATGGCAACCTCCCCATGAAGATTGAACTCCTCCATATTAATCCTCCTTAATAGGGATAACGGGGGCATATCCGGTAGGGGCGTAGCCTCCGGCAAGCCCACCACCATCGATGATAAATACCTCCCCGGTGATGTAATCGGAGGCGCTGGAGGCCAGCAAAACGGCAAGGGGACCGATCTCATCGGGGGAACCGCCTCGCCCCACAGGGATAAAGCGCACCTTGTCGTCGAAGAAGTCCCTCACCTCAGGGGCTTCCACGGCAGCGGTGGCGAAAAGACCGGGGGCAATGGCATTGACCTGGACATTGTCCCCAGCCAGAGACAGGGCCAGCGAGCGAGTAAGCTGAATAACACCGCCCTTGGCGCAGCAATACATGTAGTTATGCCGAACACCCCTCAACCCCCACCCCGAGGCAACATTGATCACCTTACCGCTCTTTTGGGCCACCAGATGGGGGGCCACCGCCCGAGAGCAATAGAAGGCCCCGCTGAGATTGGTGTCGATCCCCAGACGCCAATCATCGTCGCTGATGTCCCAGATCGGCCGGGGCAGGTCTTCCCTGACGATGCCGGCATTGTTGACCAGAATATCTATCCTCCCCAGCTCTGAGAGGGTCCTGTCCACCATTTGGTCGACCTGACGGGAGTCTGTGACATCGGTGGGGATAGCGAGCGCCCTTCTCCCCAGTTCCCTCACCTCGGCTGCCGTCTCCTCGATAAGCTCCATGCGGCGGGCGGCGGCAACAACATCGGCACCAGCCCTTGCCATCGCCAGGCACATCGCTTTGCCCAAGCCGGTGCCCCCTCCACTAACGATAGCCACCTTCCCCTCCAGACTCAGTTTC
>JBHIBU010000051.1:0-8261 GCA_046759245.1 Dehalococcoidia bacterium
GTCGATATCATCGGGGTTGCAATTCGTGTCCACGATGGCAACAATGGGCACCCCGGTGCGCTTTGCCTCGGCGACAGCGATCCTCTCCTTCGTCGGGTCGACAATGAAAAGGGCTCCTGGGAACTTGGTCATCTCTTTGAAGCCACCCATTTGTCGGTTTAGGCGGGCGATCTCATCAGCTAGCTTCAGTGCCTCCTTCTTGGGCAGGTAATCAAACTCCCCCCTCGCCTTGCGATCCTCGAGGCGCACCAAATGGTCGATGCGCGCCTGGATGGTGGCGAAGTTAGTGAGCATCCCCCCCAGCCAGCGTTGATTCACGTAGAACATGCCGCAGCGCTGTGCCTCCCCCTCTATGGTCTCCTTAGCCTGCTTCTTAGTGCCCACAAAAATAATATTTTCACCCCCGGCCACAGTATCCCGAACAAACTCGCAGGCCTTATTCAACATCCCCACAGTCTGCTGAAGGTCGAGGATATGGATGCCGTTTCGCTCGGTGAAGATGTATCTCTTCATTCGTGGGTTCCAGCGGCTGGTCTGGTGACCGAAGTGAGCTCCCGCCTCCAGCAACAATTTTATGGAGACCACCTCTTCAGCTTCGATCCTTCCCTCTTCCATGCTCCCCCTTTATGGTGGTTTACAGGAAAGTATAACATAGGGGATGGGGCGAGGCAACATCGTTGAAAAAATCCAAGCCTTGTGCTATATTGAGGTATGGAGGGATCGCATAGTGGTCTAGTGCGGCCGCCTGCTAAGCGGTTACAGGGGGAAACCTCTGTCGTGGGTTCGAATCCCACTCCCTCCGCCACGAAAGGTAAATGGTATACCCCTCAAGGTAAGGGGTATATTTTTTAACTAAGAGGGGCTTTTATGCCTTACTACCATATCTGGACCATTGGCTGCCAGATGAACAAGGCCGACTCGGAGCGCATCGGCAGCTATTTGGAGCAAATAGGCTATCAGCCTAGTCCAGAGGCTGAGGAGGCTGAAATCATTGTGCTCAATAGCTGTGTGGTGCGCCAGAGCGCGGAGAATCGCGTCATCAACAAACTCAACGCCCTCAAGTCCCTGAAGGGACGGAGAAATCCGATCTTTGCCCTTACCGGCTGCATAGTGGACTCGAGGGTCGATGACTTGAAGCGTCGCTTCCCTCATGTCGACCTTTTTTTCGGGCCTCAGTCCTTTTTCGAACTATTCCGCTTCCTTGAAGATCGGGGGCTAGCTCCTGGGGGATTGGATCCCTCGGCTACCCTCAGGCCTAAGACCAGCACCTTTGTGCCCATCATAAACGGCTGCGACAACTTCTGCTCCTATTGCATCGTGCCCTACCGAAGGGGGAGGGAGAGGAGCCGCCCTGTGGAGGAGATCCTGTGCGAGGTTGGGGGGCTTGCCGCCCGCGGGGTGAAGGAGGTCACTCTCTTGGGGCAGAATGTCGACTCCTACGGGCACGACCTGCCCCCAAAGCCCGATCTTGCCCACCTTCTTGGGGAGCTAAACCGTATCGAGGGGCTTGAGCGCATCCGCTTCCTGACCTCCCACCCAAAGGATATGAGCCAGAGGCTTATCGAAGCGATGGCGCATCTGGAGAAGGTTTGCGAGCACCTGAGCCTTCCCCTTCAGGCGGGGGATGATGATATTCTAAGGGCGATGAGGCGTGGCTATACTGTGGAGCACTATCGCCGGCTTATTGGCTATATCCGCTACGTCCTTCCTCACGTCGCATTGAGCACCGATGTCATCGTCGGCTTCCCAGGGGAGGGTGAGGAGCAGTTTCAGAGAACCTATGATTTGCTCAGCGAGCTCAGGTTCGATACCGTTCATGTCGCTGCCTATTCGCCGCGACCGGGGACCATCGCCTCAAGAAAGTTTGAGGACGATGTCCCCGCTGAGGAGAAGAAGCGGCGCCTGGAGATGGTCGAAAGTCTCCAGGAAGCGATCGCCACTGAAATCAATAGAAAGCTATTGGGCCAAACGGTCGAAATATTGGTCGAAGGTCGAAAAAAGGGAAAATGGCAGGGTCGCAGCAGAACAAATAAGCTCGTCTTCTTCAGCGATGAAGCCGACCGCTGGGGACAGCTGGTGAAAGTCAAGGTGGAAAAAACCAGCCCCTGGGCACTTCAGGGGAGTTTTGTGAGATAGAAAGCTTGCCCCGACCGCATGATTGCGCTAAGCTGGAAAGGGCTATATATGAGCCATTATGACTACATCATCGTTGGCAGCGGCATCGCCGGGCTTTATACTGCCCTTCTGGCGCGGGAGCAGGGGAGCGTGCTCATCCTGACCAAGGGTAGCATCGACGAATGCAATACAAAGTATGCTCAGGGGGGCATTGCCGCGGCAATAGGAAGAGGGGACTCCGCCGAACTCCATTACCGGGACACTTTAGCTGCCGGGGCTGGCCTATGTGACCCCGAGGCGGTGCGCATCCTCGTTGAGGAGGCCCCCGACCGCATCACCGACCTCATCAATTTTGGCGTTCCCTTCGATACTATGAACGGCGAGGTCGCTCTGGCCAGGGAGGCGGCGCACAGCGTGCCCCGGATACTGCATGCAGGGGGCGATGCCACCGGCGAGCATATCGAGGTTACCTTGAGCCGGATGGCGAGGTTGGCCAAGATCGCCATCCTGGAATACTTTCTTGCCACCGAGATCGTCGTTGAGAATGGTGTGGTTAGGGGGGTGAGGGCTCTCGATTGCCGCACAGGTGGTGTTGAGGAGTTTGGGTGTCGAGCCCTGATCTTGGCTACCGGTGGTGGGGGGCGCCTGTTTAAATTTACCACCAATCCCGATATCGCCACCGGCGACGGCATAGCGCTGGCCTACAATGCAGGGGCGGAGATCACGGATATGGAGTTCCTTCAGTTCCATCCCACGGCACTGCGCCTCCCCGGGGTGATCCCCTTCCTTATCTCCGAGGCGGTAAGGGGTGAGGGTGGCATCCTGCGCAACGTCGAGGGGCATCAATTTATGTTTGACTATAGCCCCGAGGGCGACCTTGCATCTCGGGACATTGTCGCCCGTGGCATCCTCTCTGAGATGAATAAGACGGGGAGCGACCGCGTTCTCCTCGATGTCACCCATTTGCCTTCTCGTAAGGTCTCCGCTCGCTTCCCCCACATCTATCGCTTTTGCCTCGACCACGGCCTCAACATTACCAAATCTCTGATCCCGGTAGCGCCCGCCGCCCACTACATGATGGGTGGTGTGAGGACGAATGCCTGGGGGGAGACCAATGTCGCCGGGCTTTTCGCTGCCGGGGAGACAGCATGTACCGGGGTCCATGGTGCAAATAGGCTGGCCTCTAACTCCCTCTTGGAGGTGGTCGTTTTTGCCAAAAGGATCCTCCAGAGAACAGAGGAAGCTCTTAAGCCCAGCGAACTAGCCACCGGGCGGAGCGAGAAGGACTACTTTTCCCTCAGCGAAAGAAAAGCCCCAGGGTCTATCCCTCCCCCTAGCCTGCTAACCCTTCAGTCCTTGATGTGGGATAAGGTGGGCATGGTGCGCTCCGGGGAGGGGCTGGAGGAGGCGGCATCCATCCTCGCCTCATGGCAAGAGACCGTGGGAAAGCCCTCCGATCGCCCCTCCTATGAGCTAAGCAACCTGATCTTGGTGGGGCGGCTGATGGCCGAGGCGGCGCTTGTGAGGGAGGAGAGCCGCGGCGCCCACTTCCGCTCCGACTTCCCCCAGCCCTCGCCGGACTGGCAGCGGCATATCGTTTTCAGGAAGGGGGGTTAGCCGGTTCCCAGGCAGCTTGACGACCCGAAAACATAAGCCTATACTGAGATACTAGTCAAAAAATGTCGGTCTATTTGGATATTGTCTACTATTGAGCTGGATTTGGCCGGTGAGGGGTGAGTTAGATGAGGGAATCAAATGGGAATCTTGCCACGAATGCTCTTCCAGCAGGTGTCACAGAGCAGCAGCTGCGAAAGTGTGTCGCTGTCTCGGGCTACCCGCTCCAGTGCGCAATAGCAGCGAGCCTTCGTCAACGGTTTGAGCGCCTTAATGACATACACTGGGTCGAGGAAGAGTGGAGCTACCTTGACAGAGATAAGTCAGAACTGCGTGCTCTAGATATTCACGCTGGATGCCAGCTGTGGGAGTGGGACAAGCCGCAGCCGCGCGCGCCCCCAGCTGGACCTGCTTATTGAGTGCAAGCAGTCGTCGCTGCCTTTTGTATTCTTCCTCGGAGCAGCCAAACGTTGGATTAGAGATTTTCCTTTGTTTGCTGGGCTATGCAATGATGAAGAGGTAATAACAACGGACGATGACGCTTCCACGTGGCACATGCCGCTTCTCAGTTGCCTGGGTCTAGAGCGTCATGCGTTTGTGTTGGAGCCGCCGTTTTATTGCACTACCTTCAGCAAAGCTGCCAGAAAGGGTGAGGAGCTGGAGTTGACGGGGGACGAGGCTTTTAACGGTGTTGTCCGACCTCTGGTCAAAGCGATGCAGCACTTCCATAAGACCGCGTTGCCGCCAGCCACTGCTATCTACTTTGACTGCCATCTTGTGCTTGGCGTGGCGGTTATAGATGCTCCAATGGTGGGGTTCCAGGTGGGCGACTACGCGGCAGAGCTTGTGCTTATACCTTGGGCTCGTGTATTGCGTCAGGAGGCACTCGAGGCTGAGCAGCCTCCTGGGCACCCCTTTTTGGCCAGGCGGGAACTTGCGATTGATGTAGTTCACAAGGGCTTCTTTGATAAGTATCTCGAGGAATCCGTGCTTCCGTTCGCACGGGCTTTCGCGAGCAAGGTGATAGAGCACCAGGAAGTATTGGCCAGTGGCAGAGGATTCGTGGCAGGAATGGGTAGAGGCTCTTGGACTGATATTGAGCCGCGCCTGAAACCTGTGGGTGCTGCGGCTCGCATGGCTCGTGGACGATCTATGGGGCGCTCAGTGGCGCGGGGACTTGCGGGAGGAACGGTCTCGGCAGTGCGCCGGGCGTTGCATTTGTCAAGGCGAGACGGGTGAGAACAAGGTGATGATACTCTAGCTAGAACCGCGCATGAGGGTGCATAACACGGGTTTCGCTCCGCCCAAAGGCTTCGCGCTTGGCAAAGCGTGGAAGTGTTATATTATGATTATTGATTGGGGGTTAGAATAATGTTGAAAAGTTATACTGCTAAATACACAAAAATAAGCTCTGGTTACATGGGGCAATTGGTGGAATGGCCTGAGGTGATTACAGAGGGGAAGACTATAGAGGAATGCAGGGAAATGCTTAAGGATGCTTTACAGGAAATGGTTTTAGCATATCAGCAGCAAGGAAAAGAGATCCCTGTTGGAGGATGCCTTTTAGAGCAACTGCCGGTAGAACTATAAATGTCTGTCAAACGCCGTGACCTGATAAAATACTTTGAGGAGAACGGATTTTACCTATTGCGTGAGGGAGGGAAGCACTCTATCTACACAAATGGCACAAAGACGATTCCAGTTAAAAGACAGCGCACGCTTGATAGAATAACTGCCAATGAATTGTGTAAACAAGCTGGGTTGGAGCCCAAATATTAATCAATACTTTAAATGGGAACAGGTTCAAGAGGTGATCGACCGCGCCCTGGCCGAGGACATCTCCTCTGGCGATGTCACCACGGAGGCGCTCGTCCCCTCGGACCTTGAGGGCAGGGCATCCATCCTGGTCAAGGGGGATGGGGTGCTGGCCGGGCTGGAGGTGGCCAAGGCCGTCTTTGTGCACGTTGACCCTTCTTTGCGGGTAGAGGTTCAGATTCAAGACGGCGCCAGAGTTCGAAAAGGGGATGTGGTGGCTGTCATCGAAGGGAGGGTGGCCAGCATTTTAAGGGCGGAGCGGGTGGCGCTGAACTTTTTGGGGAGGCTCAGTGGCATCGCCTCGGAGACGGCTCGCTATGTGGAGGCCATAAAGGGCCTCAAGGCGCGGATCACCGATACCAGAAAGACCACCCCGGGGATAAGGCTTCTTGAGAAGTACGCGGTTCGTGTCGGTGGGGGAAGGAGCCACCGACGGCACCTGGGCGATGGCATCCTGATCAAGGATAATCACCTGGCGGCGCTTCGCTCTCTGGGCCTTGGACTCAAGGAAGCGATTGAGCGGGCCCGCCAAAGCTCAACCCTGAAGATCGAGGTTGAGGTGGAGAGCATTGACGGGGCGCGGCAGGCGCTGGAGGCCGGCGCCGACATCATCATGCTTGACAACATGGCCATCGAGGAGATGCGTCAGGTGGTTGAGATAGCTGGTGGGCGCGCTTTAATCGAGGCCTCCGGCGGCATCACCCTGGACAACGTTCGTCGGGTTGCCGAAAGCGGCGTCGACCTCATCTCTGTTGGCGCCATCACCCATTCGGCAAAGGCCCTCGACCTGAGCCTCAGGCTAGAAGGCTGACCCTCCCGGGGTAGGTTGCTACCCACCCAGTAGCAAGAGACCTTCTCCCACCCCTATCTCATAAATGAGGAACAGCCCGAAGAGAATGCTGACCGTTCCCGCTGTCATCCGAACCAGGCGATTGAAAGCGGGAAAGCGCGATGAGGTAGAGAAGGGTAGTGCCAGAAAGAGGGTGATAATGCCCATAGAAACTATGGAGCCCAGGCCGAAGAGGGAGATATACAGGACCCCTACCCAGGCGGAGTCAATAGCGGTGAGGGCGATGAGCATTAGGGCGGCGCTCCCCGCCAGGCCATGGATAGTCCCCACTACATAGGACTTAAGGCGGAAGAAGGGTTTGCCTAGGAAGGGGAGCCGGTGGTGGCTTTTGTGTTCCGGCGTCTCGGCATGGGAATGGAAGTGGTGGTGAAGGTCGCCTTCGTGAACGTGGGGGTGCAGGTGTACCTTCTTCTTGCGGAAGGCCCAGAACACCTGAAGGCCCAGGATGACCAGCACCACCCCCACTAGGAGCTCGAAGTAGAGGGAGAGACCCTGTGGCAGGGTCATGTGGAGGCCCAAAACAACTAGGCCCGCCAGGAAGAGGGTGGTGGTGTGGCCCAGGCCCCAGGATATGCCTACCCAGATGGCCTTGATGGGACTACGGTATTCGGAGACAATGGTGGACACCGCCACTACGTGATCCGCATCCAGGGCGTGGCGCATGCCCAGCAGAAGGCCTAGGACCAGTGCAGCCAGTAGGCTTGCCTCCAATTCGTTCTCCTATCTAGCCGACGATATATTCTAGGGGGTGCAGCCTTTTCCGCTAAGGCAACTACCCCTGACAGCGTTGGCAACGGCCGAAGATGGCGAAATGGTTGATGCTGGCCCTAAATTGGTACTCCTTGAGCAGGGTTCTCTTCAAGGGTAAAAACAGGGATTCATCTACCTCGATGGTGGCGCCACAGTTCTCGCAGATGAGATGATGATGGTGACCCTTGTCGGCGAAGTGGTAGCGAACCCACCCTTCACCCAGGTCTGTTTCCGTCACCAGACTCAGGCTCTTTAGAAGCTCTAGGGTGCGATAGACTGTGGAGATGTTCACATGGGGATATTTGGCGCGAACCCGAGTATGGATCTCCTCGGCGCTGATATGGTTATCGCTGTCTCGAAGGGCGGTCAGGATCAACATTCGTTGCGGGGTTGGCCGGTACCCCAGCTCCCTTAAAGCGTCGTTTACCCCCTGGGCTCGCTTCCTTTTTTCCATCCTTAGCCTCCTCAAATATTATAACATGATCCTGAAGTAATTGCAACAGGTTGTAAGTGCAACCAGATGCAAAAAGCCCGGGTCGCTTTCATGGGGATTGGGGCTCAGGGTACTTATTCTTGGTACTTATTCTTGCTATCCAATAGGATGGTGACCGGTCCGTCATTGTGGATCTCCACGAGCATATGCTGCTGGAAGCGGCCGGTCTCTACCCTGAGCCCGCTGGTGCGGAGAAAGGCCAAAAATCGCTCAAAGAGGGCCTCAGCCTCACCCGGCGGCGCTGCCTTGGTGAAGCCAGGGCGTCGCCCCTTTTTGGTGTCGGCGAGCAGGGTGAACTGGCTTACCACTAGAAGGTCGCCCCGAGTATCCAGGGCGGAGAGGTTGAATTTATCTTCCCTGTCGGAGAAGAGGCGCAAATTGACCGTTTTCTCCGCCAGATATTGGGCATCCCTTTCCCTGTCCTCACTGGATATGCCCACAAAAACTACCAGCCCGCGACCGATGTGCCCCACAACCTGGCCCTCAACGGTCACCGAAGCTTTGCTCACCCTTTGCAGTAGTGCTTTCATTATTACCTACCCTTCCACTTATCCTTGACCATAATCTCTGGAGAAGGGAAGATGCGGCGTGATTTGCCCTGGCATTTGGGGCAAACGCTCACCG
>JBHIBU010000052.1:0-8229 GCA_046759245.1 Dehalococcoidia bacterium
CTCCGCTAGCTTTTGAAGGAAGGAGAGGGCAGCCTCGCCCTTTATGCCCACCGTGGCCAGGATTTCCTCCAGGGTTCGCTCGCCATCACAGAGGGCGAGTAGGTCTAAAGCCCTCCTCTTGACCTTCCACACCCTGAGGGGTTTTGACAACAGGATGAAGCCATTCTCCCCCCGAGGAATCAAGCGAACCCCGGGGTTGAGCCGGCATCGAATATGGTTCATAGGTCCCCCGGCTTCCCAGGCAAAGTTAAAGATCACGACAATATTATGGCGTCACTACGGAATGTGTCAATGCCAGTTACTGGACATTGACAGGCTATATGGAAAGTGCTAGCCTAATGAAAAAGGACACCCTGGTCGCTGGTTGAGGGTTGAGGACGGGGATTAAGAGCGAGGTGGCAAATGGTCTCAGATTCTGTTCCCACCAAGAGGGACGATGGGCAAGCTGTTGAGCCAGAACAGGCGGTCGATTTGGCAGAGCCTTCGTCTCCGCCGCAGGGCGAAGGTGAGCTGGAGGAGGAGCTTATCATCAAAGAGATCACCATCGATGGCATCTGTGGCGTCTATTGAAACCAGGCTGTCGGACCGGCATCCCGTAATGCTGAAGGAAGATATACCTTTTGGCCCTTTCATTTGACATAAGGAAGGAGGTGGATTTTCAGGGCAGGCGTTCAGAGATGATCTGGGGGCAGTGGCGCGAAAGGTCCAGAGATTCGGCAAGAGATCTCAGGCCGTTCCAGTGAAGTCATAGTTCATATAAAAGGAGGAAAAGAAAAATGGAGGTAAAGGCGGCTGTCCTTCGTGAGTTTGGCAAGCCAGTGACTATAGAAACCGTGGACCTTGCCGACCCCAAGGCCAATGAGGTGATGGTCAGAGTTGCCGCTGTAGGGTTTTGTCATTCTGACTTGCATGTCTTCTTGGGGGAGATACCGGTTCCTCTCCCGATAGTTTTGGGGCATGAAACCGCAGGAGTAGTAGAGAAAGTAGGTCCTGGCGTAACCAAGGTCAAACCGGGAGACCGTGTAGTGTGCGTGTGGATGGTTCCCTGCGGCAAGTGCTTTCAGTGCTTGAATGGGCGTCCCAACATCTGTGAGGGAAACTTCCCAGTTTTTCTCGGTGGGCAACTCTTGGACGGCACCTCCCGGATGACAGGTGCTGATGGCAAGAGCATCGGACAGGCTTTCTTTGTCAGCGGGTTTTCCACCTATACTGTTGTCCCTGAAGATGGTGCTATTCCCCTTCACAAGGACATCCCTTTTGAGCAGGCTTGCCAACTTGGCTGCTCTGTACCCACAGGGTGGGGAACCGTAGTTAATTTGGCTAATGTAAAAGCAGGCACTGCGGTAGCGGTCTACGGCTGTGGTGCAATTGGGCTAAATGTTATTCGCGCAGCCAGCCTGCGCCATGCCAATCCCATTATCGCGGTTGACCTAGCGGGTGCCAAGCAGGAGATCGCAATGGAGTTTGGGGCCACCCACTTCATAGACTCCAGCAAGGAAGACCCTGTGCCTAAAATAGTGGAGCTTACCGGTGGAGCAGGGGCGGAGTACGCTTTTGAGGCTATCGGCGACCCCGGTGCCATCATACAGGCCTGGTGGTCTATACGCATGGGCGGAAAGGTGATCATCCCGGGCATAACCCCCGCCGAAGCTACCACTAATCTGCCCCTTATGCTGCTCCCGTTGCAAGCAAAAGGGGTAATAGGTACCCTATACGGCGAGATTAAGCCTGCAGTGGATGTCCCCAAGCTGATAGACCTGATGGCGACCGGTGCGCTCAAGACAGACAAACTGATTACTCGCAAGATTAAGCTGGAAGACATTAACGATGCTGCCCAAGCCATGCTGGAGCGAGAGATACTTGGCCGCTGGGTCATAATGATGGATTAAAGTGGAGAAGCGATACAGGCTCTCGGCGAAGGCCAAGATAAGAGAGGAGAGGTTCGGGGGCTCATCTACTGCTACCATACCCAGAAGCTTTTCTTGGTGAGCTCGATTCTCATGCCCTTTTTGACGGCGGATGGGACTGAAACGGCGCAGGAGATAGCCCAGCGGCTCTGCGGCCAGGGGACCCCCTCTCCCAACGCGCTTGATAGCATCGCCACAGGGCTTGAGCGGCTGGCGAAGATGGGGGTTATCGATGAGCTATGAGCTCCTGAGGCAAGGGCTGGTGGCCCCGCTGTGCATCACCTGGGAGCTCACCTACGCCTGTAATCTGCGCTGTGCCCACTGCCTCTCCTCCTCGGGCAAGCGGGCTCCCGATGAGCCCGGCCCGGAGGAATGTAGGGGGATCCTCGACGACCTCGCTGAGATGAAGGTATTCTACATCAATGTGGGCGGAGGCGAGCCGCTGCTGCGCCGGGATATCTTCGATATCGCCGAGTACTCGCTGGAGCGGGGCATTGGCTTCCACGTTAGCACCAACGGCACCCTGCTCTCGGAAAAGATCGTCAGGCGCATCGCCGGGCTGCCCGGCCTCCGGGTGCAGGTGAGCCTGGACGGGGTGGACGAAGCCACAAATGACGCAATTCGAGGTCAGGGCTCGTATCACAAGGCTATGCAGGCACTGGCACTGCTGCGAAGGCACAGAATCGACTTCTCCATCAACTGCGTTCTCACCCGATTCAGCTTCCTGCAACTGGGCGCCCTCTATGAGCTGGCCAGAACCTACGGGGCACGGCTACGCCTGTCACGGCTCAGGCCCTCTGGGCGAGGAAGGGAGAGATGGGATTTGCTGCACCCAACCCGGGAGCAGAGTGTCCGCCTTTACTACTGGTTGAGGGAGCACCCAGAGGTGCTGACGGGCGACTCCTTCTTCTTTCTCTCGGCCCTAGGCCCGCAACGGGACGGGCTGGGCATGTGCGGAGCCGGGCGCGTCACCTGTGGCATAACCCCCACCGGTGACGTCTATGCCTGCCCCTTCCTCCTATCGCCGCAGTTCAGGGCAGGCAATGTCAGGGAGCAGCCTCTCTCGGTCATATGGCGGGATTCCCTCGTCTTTCAGCAGCTAAGGCAGTATGAGGTGGAGGCGTGCCAGAGCTGCCTCCTTTTCCACTCCTGCCATGGCGGCTGCATCGCCGCCTCTTTCTATGTAGCAGGTGCCCTGGGCAATCCGGACCCCGAGTGCGTCGCCATAGCGAGCCTCAATGAGCGAACAGCTTAAGCATCTCCTCAGCCCGATCAAGCTAGGCAACACCCTGGTGCGCAACAGGACGGTCTTCGCCGCTCATCAGACCAACTTCGCCGAGGGCAATCTGCCCTCAGAGCGTCACCTTCATTACTATGCCGCGCGGGCCAAGGGTGGGGTAGGGCTCATCATCATCGAGGAGCAGATAGTGCATCCCTCTGACTACCCCTACCAGAGGGCCATCTTTGGCTTCGATGAGCGAGTCGTGCCCTGGTACCGCCGTATCGCCGATGCGGTCCATGGCCACGGCGCCCATCTCCTCGCTCAGCTCAACCATAATGGCCAGCAGTCGAGTAGCAACATCTCGCAAGGGGCAGTATGGGCACCATCCCCGTTCCCCGATGTGCTTTCCAGGGAGGTGCCCAAGGAGATGGAGCCTGAGGACATCCGGGAGGTGGTTGAGGGATTCGCCCGAGCTGCCCGCCATGCTAGACAGGGGGGCCTGGACGGTGTGGAGCTCAACATCTCGGAGCGCTCCCTGATCCGCCAGTTCCTCTCCGGGCTCACCAACTGCCGCAGCGATGAATACGGCGGAAGCCTGGATAATCGCATGCGCCTCTGCTACGAGGTCATCGCTGCTGTCAGGGAAGCCCTTGGTCATGACCTTATCCTTGGCATCAGGCTGTGTGGCGATGAGTTGGCCCCCTGGGCCGGGCTTACCCCTGAGCAGGGTTGCGAAATAGCAGCAAGGCTAGCGACCACAGGGAAGATCGACTACATCAGCGTGACTGCGGGCAGCATCTACAGCCTTTATCTGGCCTGGCCCTCGATGCATGTGCCCGCCGACTACGCCCTGCCCCTGGCGGCAGGTGTCAAGGAGGTGGTCGATGTGCCAGTCTTTGCCACCGGGCGTATCGATGACCCCTTGCAGGCGGAGGAGATTTTGGAAAAGGGCTTGGCGGATATGTTAGAATTGACCAGAGCCCTCATCGCGGATCCCGAATTTCCCAATAAGGCCCGAGAGGGACGCCTTGACGATATCCGCCCCTGCGTCTTCTGCAATCAGGACTGCGTGGTAACATCCCCCCTGAGCCCGCTGCTGAGTTGCCTCCACAACCCCGAGGTCGGATACGAGGGGGAGATGGGGGAACCGAGGAAGGCTGGAAGCAAGAGGCGGGTCATGGTCATCGGTGGCGGGCCGGCAGGCTTGGAGGCAGCCAGGGTGGCCGCCTTGCGAGGGCATGAGGTGGCGCTCTACGAAAAGGATATGGAATTGGGAGGACAGGTAGCTATTGCCGCCCGAGGGCCAGGCAGGGAGGAGTTGGGGAGGATAACCCCCTACCTGGCAAGCCAGGTGGGGAAGCTGGGGGTGGAGATAAAGCTGGGGGTGGAGGTGAGTCCCGAACTGGTGGAGAAGTGCCACCCCGATGCCGTGGTCGTCGCCACCGGCTCCCGAAGCAGGACCCCGGCGATACCAGGGGCCAGGCAGGAAAACGTGGTTCAGGTGAGAGATGTGCTTAGGGGCAAGGCCGAGGTGGGAAGACGGGTTCTGGTCATCGATGAGGCGGGCTCTTACGCCGCCGCCAGTGCTGCCGAACTCATGGCGGACCAGGGACGTGAGGTGGAGATTGTGAGTGAGGACATGTTTATCTCCAGGGAGCTCGTCTCAACCCTCGATCTCGGCCTTTGGTACCAGCGAGCCTTCGCCAAGGGTATCGCCTTTTCACCTCAGACCATGGTCCGGGAGATATCGGGCAACGCGGTGGTGGTCGCCGACGTTTTCAGCCAGGAGGAACGGCGCATTGAGGGGGTGGATACGGTAGTGCTGGCCTTTTACAGCGAGCCCAACCAGGAACTCTACCTCGCCTTGAAAGAGCGGGGGCTGGAGGTGCACAGGGCGGGCGACTGCGTGGCACCCCGCAGGGTGAGTCAGGCTATCCTTGAGGGCAACCGCGTGGGAAGGATTGTGTAATTCAATGCCAGGGCAGTTCAAGTACCTTTTTACCCCACTGAAGATTGGACCGACGACGGTGCCCAACCGCATCGTCTTCTCCGCTCATCTCACCAACTTCGCCGAGGGCAATCTGCCCTCGGAGCGCCACGCCTACTACTACGCCGAGCGGGCCAAGGGCGGGGCGGGCCTCATCATTACCGAGGAGCAATCCGTTCACCCCACCGACTTCGCCTATGAGAAGCTCATCCACGCCTTCGATGAAGGGGTGATCCCTGGCTACCGCACCATAACTGGCATGGTTCATAAATATAGTGCGAAGATCTTCGCTCAGATCAACCATAACGGCGGGCAGGGGTCGGGGGTTTACTCTCGGTTGCCGCTTTTGGCCCCCTCGCCAATAGCCGATCCCCTTTTCCGTGAGGTGCCCAAGGAGATGGAGCCTGAGGACATCCGGGAGGTGGTTGGGGGATTCGCCCTGGCTGCCCGCCACGTGAAGGACGGAGGCTTCGACGGCATCGAGCTTCAGGCCTCCCACAGCTCCCTGATCCGCCAGTTCTTCTCCCCCTATGCCAATCGGCGCACCGACAGCTACGGGGGAAGCCTCGATAACCGCATGCGCTTTTGCCATGAGATCATCGATGCCATAAGGGAGGCGGTGGGGCGCGATCTCGCCCTCGGTATCAGGCTGTGCGGCGATGAGCTCATTGAGGGCGGCTTGACCCTGGAGGAGGCTGTAGAGATTGCCCGAAACCTTGCTTCCACCGGGAAGATTGACTACATCAACACCAGCATCGGCACAGCGACCCACACCCTATTCATGGTCGATGGTTCGATGCACACCCCTCCTGGTTATCAGCTTTACATCTCCTCGGCAATACGAAAGGCGGTTGACTTACCGGTCTTCTGCGTCGGCCGCATCAATGACCCCATCCAGGCGGAGCGGATCCTCACCGAAGGCCATGCCGACATGGTGGGCATGGTGCGGGCCCAAATCTGCGATGCGGAGTTCGCCAACAAGGCGAGAGAAGGGCGGTCCGAGGCCATTAGAATATGCCTCTCCTGTAACCAGTATTGTATTGGCAGGGTGGGACTCAACCTGCCCTTGGGCTGCATGCAAAACCCCGCTGCCGGTAAGGAAAAGGAACTGGGCATCGGCACCCTGAGGCCTGCCCCGAGGGGGAAGAGGGTTATGGTGGTAGGGGGAGGACCGGCGGGAATGGAGGCAGCCAGGATGGCAGCGATGCGCGGCCACGATGTAACCCTATACGAAAAGGAAAACGAGCTGGGGGGGCAGGTCAACATCATAGTGAAGGTTCCCAACAGGGTGGAGTTTGGCGACCTCATCCGCAACCTGAGGCAGGAGCTGGAAGCCCTAAAGGTGAAGGTGAAGCTGAGGACGGAGGTGACTGCGGACACCGTGGAGGCGGAGAAGCCGGATGCGGTGGTGCTGGCCACGGGCTCCCTGCCCGCTCCCTCCAGCATTCCCATCTCGGACGGTGCCCAGGTTGTGGAGGCGAGACAGGTGCTGCGGGGTGAGGTGGAGGTGGGGCAGCGCGTGGTGCTCATCGACGAGGTCGGCTTCCACGAGGCCACCAGCACCGCCGAGTTCCTGGCTGATCGGGGTAGGCAGGTGGAGATAGTGACCTCAGCCTTGTACTGTGGTCAGGACCTGGGGTTAACCCTTGATCTGGGGATGTGGCACCGCAGGGCTCGCGCTAAGGGCATTGTCATCACGCCCAACGTGGTGGTCAGGGATATATCGGGTAACACGGTGACCGTCTTCAACCACTATTCAGGCCATGAATGGCACATCGAGGGTGTGGACACGGTGGTGCGGGCGGCGCCCGGCCGGGCCAACGATGCCCTCTACTTTGCCCTGAAGGGCAGGGTGAGGGAACTGTACCGGGTGGGCGATTGCGTTACCCCCGCCGCGTGGCGCTGGCCATCTTGGAGGGTCACCTGGTGGCAAGGAGCCTTTAGAATGAGCAAGGATGTCTGGGTTTTGGCCGAGCACAGGGGAGGGGAGCTGGAGGAGGTCACCGGGGAGGTGCTGGGCGAGGCTCGCCACCTGGCGAGTGGGCTAGGGGGGCGGGTATGTGCTGTGCTCCTGGGTGATAGCGTTGCCCAGTTCGCCTCTCCCCTTGCCCACTACGGCGCGGACATTATATACCTAGCGGAGTATTCACTTTTATCCTCCTACACCACAGATGCTTATACCGATGTTATTGTCGGCCTGGTGCAGCAGTACCAGCCTGCCATCCTGGTGTGCGGGGCGACGCCCGACGGCCGGGACCTGGCTCCCAGGCTCACCACCAGGCTGGGCACACACCTCGCCTCCGGCTGCGTGCGCCTGGAGGTGGGCGGCGAAGGGCAGCTTGTGGCCACGATACCCGTTTATCAGGATAAAGCCTACATCACGGTGCTCTATCCAGTGGTGGGGCTGCAAATAGCCACCTTCCGACCTGGGGCCAGGGGAGCCGATGAACCCGATAAGTCTCGGCAGGCTGAGGTCATTCCGGTAGAGGTCAGGCTCAGCGAGGAACAGGTTCGCACCCGACCCCTGGGCGTGATACCGCCGGACCCGAGGACGGTGGATCTCTCCGAGGCGGAGATCGTCGTCGCCGGCGGCCGGGGCGCTGGCGACAGGTTCCAGAGCCTGTGGGAGCTGGCAGACCTCCTGGGCGGCGCCGTTGGCGGGACAAGGGTCGCCGTCGACCGAGGATGGCTGCCGGTGGAAAGGCTCGTTGGGGCCACGGGGAAGATGGTGAAGCCCAGGCTTTACCTCGCCTGTGGCATATCGGGCGCAACCCAGCACACCGCCGGCATGAAGGACTCGGATGCGGTCGTCGCCATCAACCTAGACAGGACTGCGCCCATATTCTCCCTGGCCGATCTGGGGGTAGTGGCTGACCTCGACCAGATAATGCCCCCGCTTATTGAGCGCCTGCGCCAGCTCGCCCAGGGGATGTCCCGAGCCGAGCTTTGATAATGTATTCTTAGGAGCGACCATGATCGGGAAATTCGATGCCATCGAGTGGAACTAGCCCGGGGGCGGCTACGGCGTCTGCTTCCGCGCCGCATAAGGAGAGGGGTTCATGAAGATCGTCGTCTGCGTAAAACAGGTCCCTGATCCCAACTCAGTGGATGTC
>JBHIBU010000053.1:0-8073 GCA_046759245.1 Dehalococcoidia bacterium
TGGGCGTTGGTGTCGGTGTGGGCGTTGGGGTGGGCGTTGGGGTTGGCGTTGGTGGCGGTGGCCCAGTGAAGCTCAGGTCATCGAAGTAGACGGTGGCAGTGCTGTCAGAGACTGGGTCCAATATGGCCTTGACCCGTGCCGAATGGGCATTAACCGGAGCAGTGACCTCACCAGTGGTCAAAGGACGGCATTGGGGCTGGTCGTCCGTCAGGGTAGTGAGGGAGTCATTATGAGATATTTCGCTTCCGAAGCCATCTTCGCTCTCGTACCAAGAGATTCGCAGAAAAATCTTCTCAATATTGGGATCATTTTTTATAGCGTAGCCAGCAAAGGCGTAGGTTTCTCCTGGTGATACTGAAACAGCCTGATAGATCCACTTTGTGCTTGCAGTGTCGCTTTCGAAGGCAGCTACGTAGATACCGCTGCAGATAGGGGACCCAGTTGTAGAGAGAATGCCACCGTAGTTTGACCAGCCAGTTGTGCCATCCTCAAAACCACCATTCACCAGCAGCTCGCCGGGCGCAGCAAAGGAACGAGGCACGCTCAGCAGCGCCAGCGATGCCAGAATTATTATGAGGACAAGAAGGACTATTGCTCGGGAAGCTTTCATTTCAGGGAAGGGCTCAGCTCATAGCTGCCTACATATTAGCGCCCCAACATGAAAAGTCAAGCTTCCAAAGCAGCCCCTGCTATAAGATCAGGTTGAGCAGGCCCCCTACGACTATCGCCGCCGCCAGCATTATCCCCACCGCTTCAGCCCCACCCATCATGCTGACGACCAGGATAAAAGGGAGCCCCAGCTTCGATAAGCTGCAAAGTGAGGGGCTACATCCTCAATGGTATTTTCATAGCCTGATCTCGTCGGAAATCTCAGCAGGAGACCTTCAACTAGCTTCGTCGCTGGGAAAGACAGCTACCGATTCCGTTTTCAGTTCCACCCTGAGCCGGGTTTCCTCGGGATAAAGTATGGAGGATGAGGTATAGGCATGCAGTAGCTCTCCTGAGGGGAAGCGGAGGGCATATTGATTAAAGGAGCCCAAGAAGCGCTTGTCTACCACGATCGCTGCGCCTTCAGGGTCAGAGGTCAGGGACAGGTTATCCGGGCGTATCATCACCTCTACCTGGCTACCCGAGGGGAAGCCCTGCTCGCAGGGGAAGGTTCCCAGCTCAGTATGGACGAGGCAGTTTTCCACATAACCAGCGATGAAGTCGGCATGACCCACAAAATCGGCAACGAAGCGAGTGGCGGGTGAATTATAGAGCACTTCAGGCTTATCCACCTGCTCCAGCCGGCCAGCATTGAGCACCGCCAAACGGTCAGCCAGGGAGAAGCCTTCCTCCTGATCATGGGTAACGAAAATAGCGGTAGTCTCGGTACGCTTGAGAATGTGCCGCACCTCCTCCCTGACATGGAGGCGAAGGTCGGCATCGAGGTTACTGAAGGGTTCATCCAGCAAAATCACCTCGGGTTGCGGGGCCAGGGCCCGCGCTAGAGCTACCCGCTGCTGCTGGCCTCCGGAGAGTTCGTGGGGCATGCGCGACTCCAATCCGGCGAGGCCTACCAGGGACATGATCTCCCTTATCCGGTCTCTGCGTCCCTGCCCTCGGGGCACCCCATAGGAGATATTGTCAGCCACGGTGAGGTGAGGAAAGAGGGCGTAGTCTTGGAACACTATCCCTACGCGACGCTGCTCTGGCGGGACATGGATCCCCGGCCCAGCCACCAGCCGACCGCCGATCTCTACCGTCCCGACATCAGGAACCTCAAGGCCGGCGATAAGCCGGAGCGCCGTAGTCTTGCCGCAACCACTGGGGCCGAGGAGCACCAGGATCTGACCATGGCTTACGGATAGATCGAGCCGGTCTAGGGCGCGAACCGAGCCGAAGTACTTGGTCAAGCTAGCACAGCGAACGTCCATCTGGATCATCACTGCCACCTCCCCCCTCGAAGAATGAGGAAGGCCATGGGCACTGAGGAAACCAGGATCAGAAGTAGGGCCGGTGCCGCGGCCCGGGCGAAGAAGGCCCCGGAAGAAGCTGACCAGATCGATGTCGCCAGTGTTTTGAAGCCGATAGGGCTGAGAATCAGCGTGGCCGGCAGCTCTTTCATGCAGACAAGGAAGACCAGTGCAGCACCAGCCAGGATGCCAGAACGCACCAGAGGAAGCGTAACGCTCCTAAACGCCTGGAAGGAGGTCCGGCCTAGACTGCGGGCGGCCTCCTCCACCCTGGGGTTGACCTGAAGTAATGATGACCGGATGGCTCCCAGGGACGTAGGCAAGAAGAGCACCACATAGGCGAAGATGAGCAAGAACAGGGTCTGATAGAGGGAGATGGCATAGCTCGCCCCGAAGAAGACCAGAGCTAGAGCGACCACCAGGCCAGGCAGAGCGAAACCGATGTAGGTGATGCGCTCCAGCAAGGCGCTGACCCAACTCGGATAGCGGACGGCGAGGAAGGCCACGGGCAGAGCAGCAGCTATAGCCGTCCCCGCAGCCAGCCCCGATACATATACTGAATTGAGTGCAGCGCCCCACACCAAGTGGAGGGGCTCCCCGGCAAAGACACCTCGCACCAGCCAGTAACCGAGGACCGACATAGGCATGATCAGGGCGAATAAGACAATGGCACCACAGAAGGCAAAGCCAGGCCAGCGCCACCGCCCCAGGGATACCCTGGATGGCGGGCGCACCGCCCCTACCGTGGCGCGATAGTAACGCGACCGGCCGCGGCTTCGAGCCTCCGCCACCAGAAGGCTTAAAGCCAGGACTACCAGTACCAGGGAAAGAGCCGCCGCTAGAGTACGATCGAAGGCTGCCTGGTACTGCAAGTAGATGGCCCAGGTGAAGGTCTCATACCGCAGCAGGGAAACAGCCCCGAAATCGCTCAGGGTGTAGAGGGCTACCAGCAGCGCCCCCAGAGCGATGGCGGGCCGGAGCTGGGGCAGCGTCAGCCGGCGGAAAGTTGCCCAGGCGCCGTGTCCCAGGCTACGGGAAGTCTCTTCCAGTGCCGGATCGAGACCCCACAAGGCACCTCGGACGCTCAGCAGCACATAGGGGTAGCTGAGCAGGGTAAGGGTAAGCATCGCCCCAGGAAAGCCATAGATCTCGGGCAAACGCTCCACACCGAAGGGAGCGGCTAGAAACTGCTGGAGCATACCACGGGGACCCAGGGCGGCAATTATCACAAAGCCCCCCACATAGCTAGGGATGACCAAGGGGAGGACGGTGAGCACTGTCCATAGCCTTCGCCAAGGAAGGTCAGCGCGCACGGTGAGCCACGCCAGAGGGAGGGAGATAGCGATCGTGGCCCCGGTCACCGCCAGCACCAGAAGCACGGAGCGTAACAAGATCTCCAGGGTGCGCAACCGGAAGAGTAGCTCCCAGGCCTCAAATCCAGCACCCAGGGTCCGCAGCACCAAATAAGCCAGGGGAAGCACCATCGCCACCGCCACCAGGACAGCAGGAACCCAAAAGCCCGCCGATGGCCAGGGCGCGCGTGCACGCCGGCCATCAGCCCTGGTTAATGACTCGATAGTGCTGATTTCTGCCAAATCCACCTCTAGGGCAGCACCCCTGTCTCTCTGAGAAGATCGAGGGTGCCTTCGATGTCAGACAGGTTAGACAGGTCTAAATTAGGTAGCTCAAGCTGGTCGAGGGGCACCAGCTCGCGGTGGGTTCTGACTCCCTCCACCAGAGGATATTCAAAGGTCTGGCTGGCGAAGTACTGCTGGGCTACCGGGGAGAGCATGAACTCCAGGAAGCGCTCCGCCACATCCTTGTTCTTGGAGGTGGTGAGAATTCCCGCCCCGGCTACGAGCATGGTGACTCCAGGGTCACCACCTTTTAGATAGTAGTTGCGGGCAGGGAAAGACTCGCCCTCCTCCTGGAGGAAGCGGTACAGGTAGTAGTGATTGACGAACCCGACGTCGATCTCACCGGCGCCAGCGGCGGCGACGATGGGCGTGTTCTTAGGATACACCTTGGGGTCGTTGGCCTGAATGCCCTCCAGCCACTGGCGGGTCTTCTGCTCTCCCCACAAGAGGCGCATAGCGGTAACCATGGCCTGGAAGGAGCCATTCGTGGGTGGCCAGCCAATGCGGCCCTTCCACTGGGGGTCAGTGAAGTCGAAAATAGAGTCTGGCAGGTCCTCCGGCCTCACCCTCTCAGTATTATAAACGATGACCCGTGCCCGCCCCGAGAGGCCCACCCACTTGCCCTCGGGGGAGCGAACCGGCTCCGCTACCTGGTTCAATATGGAGTCGGGGAGCTGGGTAAATAGGTGTGACAGAGCCCCCAGGGAACCGGGATCCGATCCATAGTAGAGGTCAGCAGGGGTGTTCTCGCCCTCCTCGAGGATGGTGAGCGCCATCGCTGAACTGCTGCCATACTTCACCGCCACCTTGATGCCCGTGGCCTCCTGGAACTGCTCGATGATGGGGCCGACCAGTGTTTCTCCCCGCCCCGAATAGATGGTGAGGGTTTGTTCTCGTGTGCAAGCGGTTAGCCCTATTGACAGGACCACCATTAAGCCAATCACACTGAAAATCCACTTCCGCATTTCTTTCCTCTGCTCCTTTCTGCCAATTTTTTAGCCTCTTCTTGAACATGCCTTGACCGCTACCTCAACCGGTCAGTGTGGCCATTTACTCCTCCTTTCCAGAAAATGCCTCTCATTTGCAACAAACGAGGCGAATGAAAAAACCACCGCTGCTCTCTTTTCTCTCCCTCGCCTTCGAAGCATATTACCCTATCTTCATCGCATCCACTGTCCCATGATACCTGCAAACAAAGGCATGGCATCTGGAGCAGGTATACATTATGTCATTCGGATGCCCACAGATTTTGCATATTATGTGCATTACGCTCATATGCAGTTGCCCAATCTGGTAATCCATGGTCATGGCAGTAAAGCAAGCCTATAACCAACCCAATATAAACTGTATTCTGGTTAGCCGAAATCAGATTCTGCGGAGAGCAGAATAGCAGAGCTGGGCCAATATCCTCGCTATGTCTGACAATTAGATCATGTAACTCCCCAAAGCCAGGTAGCTCTCCTACTGTTTCTGTATTCCTCATTCTCTCCAATACAGCATTGTAGATAGGCTCTACTTTCTCCCATTCCATTTTACTTTCCTATCAGCTTGCTAAAAGCGCCCATTGCTTCGCTAACTTCTTCCATTACATCCTTACCTGCTTCGGCAATCTCCTGCCTCCGTCAGCAGTAGCGGTATCATCCTCTATGGCTTCAGTAACCTTAATTTCTACAAGCCTAGCTCATAAACCCCCAGCCTATGCTGATGCCATCTCCTGCTGACAGCGAGCGCAGTAGCCCATCAAATGAACCTCAGCTTCGGTGATGGCAAATCCCTTCTCCCTGCCCACCTGCTGCTTCATCCCATCTGTGAGCGGGCTTTGGAACTCGACGACCTCGCCGCAGCTAAGACAGACCAGATGATAGTGCTCGGTCGCTGCTTTGGCCTCATAATGGTGGTGCTCCTCGGCGAAGTGCCGCTCCTCAATCAAGCCCAACTCCTTAAAAAGGCGAAGGGTGCGATAAACCGTGGACAGACTGAGACGAGGCTCCCTCTCCTTGGCGCGGCGATAAAGCTCATCGGCATCGAGGTGCCCCTCCGACCGGCGCAAAAGGGCGAGAAGCAACCTTCGCTGATTGGTGACTCGCTGTCCCTTTAGATCCCGCATTGTCTTTTACAAATGCAAATCATTAGCATAAAGATATTACCACTTCTCGCCTCTATTGTCAACCCCTTTCGTCCACACATTTTTGCCTTGGCACCTTCGATGTGGTAAACTATCATCAAAGAGAAAAAGAGGCATGCGGGGGGATATAGTGGTTGACGAGGCATTCATCATCTCGGAGGAAGAGGAGCTGGAACTGCCTCTATTGCCCAGGCGAGATACAGTGGTCTTCCCTCACCTGGTTGCCCAGTTGCTAGTGATGCGCCAGAGCTCCCTTCGGGCCACTGAAGAGGCGATAGCCCACGACCGGGCGATCGTGGTGGTGGCTCGACGAGATCCGGAGGCAGAGGAGTTCACCTTCGACCATCTTTACTCCATTGGCACCGAGGCTAGCATCGGACGCCACCTAAAGCTGCCCGATGGCACAGGCACCCTTTGGATTCAGGGGCAGCGGCGGGTCAGGATCACCCGCCTGGTCCACGATGAGCCCTTCTTTAAGGTCAAGGTGGTGCCCATCGAGGAATCCACGGAGAAACCACCGCAAACCGAGGCCCTGATGCGCGCCGTGCTTGCCCTCTTCGAGAAGTGCATCAAGCTCTCGCCAACGCTTCCCGAGGACGCCTACATCGCGGCGATGAATATAGAGGAGCCGGGATGGCTCGCCGATTTCGTCGCCTCCACTCTGGATCTCGCCCTGCAAAAAAGGCAGGAGATCCTGGAAGCCCTCGACCCCCACGATAGATTGCAGCAAATTAACATCCTTCTCGCCCAAGAGCTGGATGTCTTGGAGTTGCAAAGCAAGATCCACACCCAGGTTCAGGAGGAGGTGGACAAATCACAGCGAGAGTATTTCCTCAGGGAGCAGTTAAAGGCGATCCAGAAGGAACTGGGCGATGTCGATCCTCTAACCAGGGAGATGAACGAGCTAAAGGAGAGGATGGCCTCAGCGGGCATGCCTGAAACGGTGATGCTAAAAGCCAACGAGGAGGCAGAGCGCCTGGCCACGATGCCCCCCGCCTCTCCTGAGGTCTCCGTGGTCAGAACCTACCTCGATTGGCTGGTCACCCTACCCTGGGGCAAGGAAACGGAGGATAATCTGGACATCAAACAGGCGGCAAAGGTGCTCGATGAGAACCACTACGGGCTAACCAGGGTTAAGGAGAGGATTCTGGAGTATATGTCGGTGCGCAAGCTGGCCCAGGGCAAGCTGAGGAGCCCCATCCTCTGCTTCGTGGGTGCCCCGGGAACGGGAAAGACCAGCCTAGGCAAGTCCATCGCCCAGGCGCTGGGGCGTAAGTTTGTGAGGATCAGCCTGGGAGGGATCAGGGACGAGGCGGAGATTCGCGGCCATCGCCGCACCTATGTCGGGGCGCTCCCGGGGCGAATCATCCAGACGATGCGCAGCGCGGGGACGATCAACCCCCTATTCATGATGGACGAGATCGACAAGGTGGGCATGGATTTCAGAGGTGACCCCTCCTCAGCACTACTGGAGGTGCTGGATCCGGAGCAGAACTTCGCCTTCTCAGACCACTACCTGGATGTCCCCTATAACCTGTCAAAGGTTATGTTTATCACTACGGCAAACGTGCTGGACCCAATTCTGCCTGCGCTTCGCGACCGTATGGAGGTCATCGAGCTCCCCGGCTACACCGAGGAGGAAAAACTAGGGATCGCGGTGCAGTTTTTGGTGCCCAAGCAGCT
The DNA here is from genome assembly GCA_046759245.1 of Dehalococcoidia bacterium. Lineage (GTDB taxonomy): Bacteria > Chloroflexota > Dehalococcoidia > E44-bin15 > E44-bin15 > JBHIBU01. The sequence continues at coordinate 7,404 of JBHIBU010000053.1, forward strand.
TTCAGAGCATGCCTTGACCCAGGATCAGCTGCGCTTCTCCACAGGGGCGCTGAGGCGCATTATCAGGGAATATACCCGTGAGGCAGGGGTGAGAAACCTGGAGCGGGAGATCGGCAACATCTGCCGCAAGGTGGCTCGGCTCGTTGCCGAGGGGGAGAGGCCACCCCCTCTGGTGACAAGCCAGTCGCTGGCCAAGTATCTGGGGCCTCAGAAGTTCTTCTGGGGGACGGCAGAGGAGTGGGATGAGATTGGCGTCGCCATGGGCGTGGCGCGCACCGAGATGGGGGGCGATATACTGGGGGTGGAGGTGACCCTCATGGAGGGGAAAGGGAATCTGACCCTCACCGGGCAGCTAGGGGATGTGATGCGTGAGTCAGCCCAGGCTGCTTTAAGCTATGCTCGCTCCAAAGCGTCAGAGTTCGGATTAGACCCCAAGCTCTTTGAAAAGACCGATATCCATATCCACGTGCCGGCAGGGGCCATCCCCAAGGATGGGCCCTCGGCGGGCATCACCATAGCAACGGCGCTGATCTCAGCCCTGCTCAGGCAACCGGTTCACAAGGAGGTGGCGATGACCGGCGAGATCACCCTCCGCGGTCGTGTCCTCCCTGTGGGGGGACTCAAGGAGAAGGTCCTCGCCGCCCACCGTGCAGGCATCAAAACCTTCGTC
>JBHIBU010000054.1:0-8043 GCA_046759245.1 Dehalococcoidia bacterium
CCGCTTCCCCCTCTCTATAGACATTCAGCACGCCAAAAATCTCGTTTTCGCTCCCTATGGGCAGTAGCAACATCTCTATGCCCTTGGAACCGGGGGCGATCAACTGCTGACCAAGGTATAACTGGCGAACCAGCGCAAAAAGGGGATGGGGCTCCACATTGGTAAAAAGGGTGGGCCCGCTCATTTTCGCAGTCCAGGAGTCTATGCCCTCCTCCAGCATAGCATTGGCTAATCGGGCGGCAGGCTCCCATCCTCCCAAGGCAGCAGCGATGACAAGCCCCTGCCTCGACGTATCGAAAAGGAGAACGGCGCCACCGCTGGACTTTGTCTGATTAACCGCGGTATTGAGGACAAATTCCAGCACCTCCCTCTGTTCCTTGCTGGTAACCATGGACTGGCTCACCTTATATAATCCCACTAGCTCCTTGAGACGGGAGTCCTGGTCGGTAACCCTCTTCCTGCGCAAAGCCTTAGCGACGGCAGCGCAAAGGTCAGACCGATCAAAGGGTTTGACGATATAATCATAAACCCCCTGTCGCATTGCCGCCTGCGCCGTTTCGATACTGGCATATCCAGTGATCAAAAGCGGGATGGTCTCAGGGCTTATCTCCCGAAATTCCTTGACCAACTCCAGGCCACCTATACGGGGCATGACGATATCGGCTAGGAGTAGGTCAAAAGACTCCTCCTCGGCCTGGCGCACTGCATCCTCGCCGCTTCCCACGGCAACAGCATGATAGCCCTCTCGCTCAAGGATCTCCTGCATCATCTCCCGAGCCCAGGGCTCATCATCAACAATTAGAATTCTCTCCGCTTTCATTTTCAAATCCCCCTTTCAGGTCTGAGCATGGTAGCGCTCAATTCTCACTGCCCAACAACTCCGCCACCTGTGCTGATAGGGCTTCTCTGCTAAAGGGTTTGGCAATCACCCCATCAACACCTATTTTCTCCATCTCCCCGGCCTCCAGTTGCACCCCCCACCCCGTGATCAGAACTACAGGCGTCCCCCGCTTCCTCTCCTTCACCGCCCGGGCAACCTCCCGCCCCGACATATCTGGCATCCCTAGATCGGTGATTACCACATCGTAGTCACCCTTCTCAAAGGCACTAATGGCCTCCTCCCCCCTTGTGGCCACCGTTACTCGATGACCTAGCTGAGTGAGCATGAGCTCAAGAACCTCGCTCACCTGCACATCGTCATCCACCAAGAGTATCGTTGCCATCCTGGTGGAGGATATCATATTGGCGGGGCGCCTTCTCCTTCTAAAACCAGTGGCCACAGGCAGCCTTATATAAAAGGTAGAACCCTCTCCCGGCCTGCTATCTACCTCAATGCTCCCGCCATGCCTGGTGACAATACCATAGGTCACGCTGAGCCCGAGCCCGATGCCTTCAGGACTTTTAGTGGTAAAGAAGGGATCGAAGATCTTCCCCTTCATCTCCTCAGGAATGCCAGCGCCGGTGTCACTGATGGAAAGAACCACCCAGCTATCCTCCTGCTCGCTCTTAAGTGTGATCTTGCCCCCCTGGGGCATGGCATCCATGGCATTGAAGATAATGTTCAGCAAAGCCTCCCTTAACTCCGCCGGATTCCCTTCCACAGGGGGCACCTTGTCCAGTTGGGTACTGATCTCTATCTCCACATCCCCTGTTTCCTGGCGCTCCGCCCGGCGAGGTTCCACCATCTGCAAGGCACTCTTCACCAGTTGGTTCACACTGAGAAATTCAAACTCCCGATCCACCCTCACCCTGGTAAAATCCTGAAGGCGACGCACCGTTTTCGCCGCGTCGAGAGCAGTCTGCTCGATAATCTGGAGACTTTTTCTTAACCGGGGCTCGTTGGCATCCTCCAGAGCCAACTGAGCCCTGCCTAGAATCACGGCAAGGATATTGTTGAAGTCGTGGGCGACACCTCCTGCCATCTCCCCCAAGGCCCTCAGCTTCTCCGACTGGACCATGTAATCCTGTGCCGCCTTTAGCTCTTCGTAGGCTCGTCTCGTCTCCTCGTAGAGGCGGGCATTCTCAATGGCGACCGCTAGCTGAGCGGAGATCTGCTCCAGGATTTTCAAATCATCCTCCCCATAGGCATAAAGACGGCGACTCCTCAGGCTAAAGGTGCCGAAAACCCTGTCTTTGGATATCAGGGGAAGGCGGACTGTCGATCTGAATCCCTGCTCAATAAGGAGGTCGTCCAAGGGGAATCGACGTTCCTGGGTGAGGTCTCCTTCAATGCAAGCCCTTTTATTAAGCGCAACCCATTCGGTGCCAGACCCCTTCAATGGGAGAACGTCTCCCCCCTCCACTCTCGATGGTGTCTCCCCGGAGAGGGCAAGGACTCGCACCTTTTGCTCCTTTTCGTCAACCAAATTGATACTGGCCTGATCGAAATCCACAAGTTTCTTTGCCCCCACGGTAAAGGCCTGAAATACCTGCTCGATGTTCAAGCTGGAGCCAAGGATCCTTGTCAGCTCATTGAGCACCGCTGTCCTCTCAGCGGCATCTTTAGCCTGTTGATAAAGTCGGGCATTCTCCACAGCGACCACCGCCTGGTTGGCTACAGTGAGAAGGAGCTCCAGGTCGTCGAAGGAATAGGGCTCTTCAGACATCTTTGGACCAAGGACAACGATGCCGATGACGTCTGCCTTGGCCTTCAAAGGCACCACCACTGCCGCCTCCAGCTGCTTCAATTGTCCTCGCTCCGATTTCCAAAGGCTGCGTAGCTGAGGAAGGCGGTCTATGTCATCCCCAGTTAAACAAGCATTCCCTTGGGTGAGGCGCCTCACCACAGGGTTATCGGCCCTGAGTTGCATCTTGTTCACCGCAGGGTCATCATATCCCTTCAACACTATGGTAATATATCGCTCTGTATCCTTGTCCAGGAGGAAAAGCCCGCCCTTTGCCGCCCCCATCGTCACCATGAGATTGTTCACCAGCCATTCTGCCAGCTCCTCCAGATCGAGCATAGTGCTCATCTTTTGGCTCGAGGTCCTCAGGGTACGGCGATAATCATAGGCCTCCCTGTAGAAAAGACGATCGATCCACCGCTGAGCGAAGCCATGCACTGGGCGGAAGACTGCGGCGATGATGAGCGCCATGATCACCGCCAAGACCCAAAAAGTTTGGCCCGCCTGAGCATTAAAGGCCGATTGTAGAAACAGGGCCACCAGAAAGAAAACGGCCACAATCAACATGGTGAGCGTGGAATAGAGGAATCCCCTGCGGAGAACGATGCTAACATCGAGGAGCCTGTACCTGGCGACGGCATAGGAAATCAGAATAGCGTTAAACAGGTTGCCCGCCTGATCCACGGGGTACCACTTCCAGCCGGGGAGGAAGTTTGTCAAGGAGAGCAGGCCGGCGATAGTGATACCTACTAACGGGTAGAAAATCCGGTTGCGAATAAAGGGGTCTTTCGTCCTCCGATACCCCTGCACCAGGTTGACGATGGACCCCCCTACGAAGGAAAGGGCGACGGGCGTCATGAGAAAGGTGGCGATCCCCAGCTCAAGATGGTAGACCCCCTCTTCCCAGTAGGCGTAACTTACGCTATAGCCCAGGGCGGCGGCGATGGCAAAGATGAGGCACAGTCCATAGCCTAAAGAAAGCCATAATAGGGGCTCAGATTTCCTGAGGAAGACGCGCACAAAGTGAAAGAAGGCTACGGAAGCGGCCATGAGGGGCACGATCAGGAAACTGTTCCAGACAAATGAACTCACGCCCGGGAAGTTGGCGTAGACCATGAAGGAGCCAAAGGCCCAGGCAGCAAGAAGGAAGACGTACCAGATAAAGAGCTGGTTAACTCTCCTTCTAAAGCTTCGCCAGGCCACCATCACTATGAGAATAAGGAAGCCGCAGAAAGCGCCTAGAGGAATCAGTGCACTAACACCCAAGTCCATAACAGAACACCCGTTTTCTCTAACCCTTTCCCAGCAACCTGTTTATCACCTCATCCGACGGATCTATTTGCGGCGGCTTTAGCTGATCCCAAGCAGCGCCGGCAGCTTGTTGCTCCAACGTATACCTTTGAAATACACCTTCCGGGAGCACGGTTACTCTCAATGGCTGAAAATGGAGCATATCTTCCAAAGCAGCATAGTCATGATCCAGCTCTTTTAAGCTGCGATGGATGGCATGCCTAGCATCTGAGGGAGGATTATAATGATCCTTTAGCTCGATGTATACATGAAGCACGGGGCCACCATTCAGCACCTCTTTCCTCGCCGTCCACCCCTCATAGAAGAGCTTAGAGTTACTGATGGCGTTATCTATCGCCTTTTCCGTAAGGCGGGCAAAACCGCAGATGTCGATGATGCCATCGACGCGGTCGTCAACAGCTATCTGGGGAAGATTTATATTTATCCTCTCATTGCGCAGTGCAGTTACTTTGATCATATCGCCAATCCTATATCTGACAAAGGGCCCCCCCTGAAGGCTAGTAAACACCATCTCGTATCTATGCCCTGCCTCAACCTGGTTCAAGAGCACGGTTAATGGCTGATAGCCAGGAACCTGTTTCGATTTCAGGTGTTCCTCCTCAGGAATGAATTCAAGGAAGACAATAGTAGGGACAAAGGTCATGTCCTCATAGTCCCAGGTTTGCATGGCAATGATACCCGCCTCAGCGCAGGCATAGGTCTCCAGGGGGCGCCTACCCCAGTAGTATGCTATCTTGTCCCTAAACACCTGGCTGTCGGTGCCTGTGGATGCCAGTCCTTTCAGGTTCCAAAGATCCCTGGGAAGCAAAGGACGTCTTGCCAGCTTGCTTTTCAAGAGCCCCCTGGCCACGCGAGGCAGAGCCTTGAGGTTGGAAAAATAGTTGGAAATATTGGCCCTACTCATCCCCTGGCTGATCTGGTCCCCTATCGACACCAGGACGCTGGAAAGGGCAAAAACAAAGTCCAGCCCCTCAGAGACTGCTGAGGCGACACCGTGATCCATTCTTTTTTGAAAAGCCATCCTCTCCGCCTTGCCCATGGGAGGGAAAACATCAAGCACCAGCTCTCTATGCAGCGCCCGCGCCAAGGCCCCGGTGGGATAAGGGGGGGGAGCCATGCCGTAAAGAAGCTTATCATGATCCCGGAGCAGAATGTCGCCCCTTTCCCTACAGGACGAGAAAATGGCCCAGGTAACTAGGTATGTCCCTATCTCATTGTACAGTCTCTCGGTAACAGGAACCCATTTGAAGCGGTATTCTGCAGACCTTCCTGAGGTGCGCTGCCAGAACAGTGGCGTCTCTGGCAAAACCTCCTCCCTTTTCGCCACCAGGTAGGAAGCATAATCCTCATAGGTGGTGAGGGGCACCTGCCGGCGAAACTCCTCCACAGAGGTAGGGCTTGCACCCATTATTATCTGCCCCAGCTCGCAGTCGCTCAATAGCTCCAACTGCTCCAATAATAGATGGCGCTGGGTATCCATGAACTCCTCAATAGTTAGATCGAGGAAGCCGCAATACTTCTGCCAAACGTCCTCGGTCTTGCCCAAGCGCAGTAGCCCTGTGGCAGTGCTCATTTTGGAACCTCCTTTACCCTTAGTGTCCTCACTCTATCCTTTCCCCACTGCTGATTAACGTCTTCCCTTGACCACTATGCTCAGAACCTCTAGGATGTCTTCTACCCGAAAGGGTTTTCTAATGAGCAACAGAGGTCCCAGCGACATCGCCTCCAGGGCTATAGGATCATCGCCATAACCGGTGATGATAACCACCACCGCTTTCTTAGCCTTTGCCTTTATCGCGGAGAGAGTCTCCGCCCCGCTCATACCAGGCAACACCAAATCCAAGAAAATTAGGTCGTAGTGCCGCCTCTCCACCTCCTCTATAGCCTTCTCTCCACTTTCCGCAGTGACCACTTTGTAACCCTGTCCCGAAATCGCATCCTTGAGTACATCTCGCACCCTGGGGTCGTCATCAACAACGAGCACATCCCCTTCAACGGGAACCGTCTGCTTTACGATCCATTCATCCAGGATCTCTTTTTTGAACCTCCAGTTCCCTCCCACTTTGGAGGCGGGGATCCTGCCCCTCTGAGCTAGCTTATAAACGGTCATGTAGTTTAGCTTGAGGTACTCTGCTGCTTCCTTAGCGGTCATTAAACTTTTCACCAGAATTAACCCCCTTTTAGTCTGATTCGTCAGATTTTATCTTTTTGAGTGTAAGAGCTTAAAGTTTATCACGATTTCGTCTAATATGTCAAGCCCATTATCCTCCAAGACCTTGACCTATCTTAATCAACCAAAATAGCTTTCGGGTCTTTGCTCCGAGGGGGGCATCCCCTTTCCCTTGACATCCCCCTCCCCCCATGGTAAATTTAACGCCGGTCTGGACTCAAAAGGGCCGCTCAGTTCCCGAGTTTTAGAAAGGGGGATGCCATGCCCAACATGATCGTTTGCGTGAAACAGATAGCTGACCCAGAGGCACCGGTGGGCAGTTTCAGGGTGGACGAAGCGGCAAAGAAGGTTATTCCCGCCTCCGGTGTATCGCAAGTGGTCAGCCCCTTTGACGAACAGGCGGTGGAGGCGGCACTAAGGATAAAGGATGCTCATGGCGGAAAGATCACCGTGCTCAGCCTGGGTAAGGACTTTGTTATGGATGTGATCAGGAAACCGATGGCCATGGGCGCTGACGAGCTGATCCTGCTTCAGGACCCAGCCTTTGAAGGTGCTGATAGTCACTCCACAGCCTATGCCCTATCGATGGCTATCAGGAAGATAGGGGAATATGACCTCATCTTCTGCGGAAGGCAAGCTGCGGACTGGGATGCCGGTCAGGTGGGCTGCGGCATTGCCGAGTTCCTGGGGATACCCAGCGTAACGGTGGCGCAGAAGGTGGAGCTTGTCGATGGCAATGTGAGGGTGGAGAGGGTGGTCACCGATGGCTACGAGGTGATCGAGGTCTCGCCACCCGTTCTGATCACGGTGAGCAACGAGCTCGGTGAGCCTCGGTATCCAAAGCTCAAAGGGATTATGGCAGCAGCGAAGAAGGAGGTGCCCAGCTGGACCGCCCAGGATATTGGCGCTGACCCCTCGAAGCTGGGTGCCGCCGGGGCGCGTATCAAGCTGCTTAAGCTATTCATCCCCGTTCGCGATGCAAAATGTGAAATCATCGGGGGCGAAAATCCCGAGGAGACAGCAGCCAATCTGGCGCTGAAACTCAGAGAGGCTAAGTTAATATAATAGTGCTTCTATGGAGGTAACATCGATGGCTGAAAACAAAGGGGTGATGGTTTGTGGTGAGGTTATCGAGGGCAATCTCTCTTCCATCGCTACGGAGTTGCTCGGCGGCGGAAGGGGGCTTGCCCATGCTTTAGGGGAGGAGCTCTCTTTAGTGTTAATGGGCAGCGGCGTTGGCCACCTTGCCACTGAGGCTATCGCTTTTGGCGCAGATAAGGTCTATGTCGTTGATGACCCCCTTCTGAAGGACTATCAGAGCGATAGCTACCTGGCGGTCATGGAAAAGGTGGTTAAGCAGGTTTCGCCAAATATCCTGCTTCTGGGTCAGACGGCGATGGGGCGTGACCTGGCGCCGAGGCTGGCTTTCAGGCTGGACACGGCCGTATCCATGGACTGCGTGGAGCTCTCCATTGACCCTGAGTCAAAGCTCATGCTCCAGACACACCCCGTTTATGGAGGGATCGCCAGGGCGGTCTACGCCTGCGAAGAAACCCGACCCCAGATGGCTACAGTGAGGTCAAAGGCGATGGACCCCCGGGAAAGGGATGATTCGAGGAAGGGGGAGGTCATCACCATCGAGTCAGGGCTGGACCCCTCCCTGATCAGGACCAAGGTTGTGGAGAAGGTGAAGGAGGAGGTTGCAGGGATTAAACTGGAGGATGCCGAGGTTGTAATCACTGGTGGGCGAGGCATGGGCAGTGCTGAGGCCTTCCAGGAGCTGGAGGCTCTGGCCAAGGTCCTGGGCGCAGCTGTAGGGGCCACCAGACCACCCTGCGATAATGGCTGGGTGCCATCCTCCCTTCAGGTCGGGCTCACGGGGAAGATCGTTAGCCCCACCCTTTATATCGCCGTGGCCCTGTCCGGCTCCAGCCAGCA
>JBHIBU010000055.1:0-7930 GCA_046759245.1 Dehalococcoidia bacterium
AACCGGGGCATCGTGGTGGATTGCCACATGGCCACCAGCCATCCGGACGTTTATTCCTGTGGGGACGCAGCCGAGGCCTATGATTTCGTCTATGGCGAGAATCGGCTCACCCCCATCTGGCCCAATGCCTATCTCGGGGGCAGGATCGCTGGCTACAACATGGCTGGTATCGAGACTGAATACCCCGGCGGCACTGCCATGAATTCGCTCAACTACTTCGGGCTGGATATCGCTGCAGCGGGGATAGCGATTCCGCCGGATGGGGCTGGCTTTGAGATTATCAGCAAACGAAATGATGTTGCCTACCAGATGGTGGTTCTGAAGGACGACCTGATAGTGGGGATGGTGTTCGTGGGGGATATTGAGAGGTCGGGCATAGTCTTCAGCCTGATGAGAGACCGGGTTAATGTGGGCGACTTCAAGCAGGCGCTTGTGACTGACGATTTTGGCCTGGTATCTTTGCCTCGTGAGCTGTGGCAGGGGCGACTGGGGGTACCGCCGCCGGGGTCGCTTGCTGAGCCGGCCATGCCTGTGGAGGCTGTGGAAGATTTCGCTGGTGAATAATAGGTTTTGGAGCGCTAAGAATGAAAGATCTCGGTAAAATGAACAACCCCTATTACGATGACAAGGTGATCGATGCCTGCTCCATCTTTGGAATGATGGATACCAGGGGGAGGCGGTTCTCGGGGAAGGATGTAGTGCGAGCCATTGCCAACATGCATGTTCGCGGCAATGGGCTGGGTGGTGGCTTCGCCGTCTACGGGCTCTACCCCGAATACGCTGACAACTACGCTTTCCACATAATGTACCTGAGCCGAGAGGCGAAGTCAGAGGTGGAAGCTTTCATCAAGCAGCGGTTCCGTATCGTGGCTGCTGAGGAGGTGCCTACCCGGCCGACGCCTGCTATTGTGAACCCGCCACTGGTGTGGCGCTACTTCCTCGAAGTAGACCCACAGAAATGTGGCGGGCCAGGGGACGACTACGTCGTAGAAAGGGTCATGGAGATCAACTGCGGGGTCGAGGACGCCTTCGTCTTCTCCAGCGGCAAGGATATGGCGGTGTTTAAGGGGGTTGGTTACCCTGAGGAGATAGCCGAGTACTTCTGCCTGGAGCAGTACCAGGGCTACCTGTGGACAGCGCATGGCAGGTTCCCCACCAATACACCCGGCTGGTGGGGTGGGGCACATCCCTTCAACGTTCTGGACTGGACGGTGATTCACAACGGGGAGATCTCCTCTTATGGCATAAACCGGCGCTACCTGGAGCAATTCGGCTACCAGTGCACCATGCAGACCGACACCGAGGTGATAGCCTACGCCGTTGACCTGCTGATACGCAAGCACGGCCTTCCCATAGAGATAGTGGCCAAGATACTGGCGCCCCCCTTCTGGAGCGCCATAGAGCGTCGCCCTCCTGAAGAGCAAAAACTCTTTCTCGCCCTGCGACAGGTATATGGCAGCCTGCTACTCAATGGGCCGTTCACGGTGATCATCGCCCATCATGGTGAAATGATTGGGTTTACCGACAGAATAAGGCTACGCCCCCTCACTGTAGGGGTAAAGGAATCGATACTCTATCTTTCGTCCGAGGAGGCAGCTATTCGCCTGGTCTGCCCGGACCTGGACCGGGCGTGGATTCCAATGGGTGGCGAGCCCATAGTGGGAAGTCTGGAGAGACCTCTTGTGCCTCAAGAGGTGGCAATCGCACTAGGGGATGACATCTGATGCTAACTAAGAGGATCATCCCCTGTCTTGATGTGACTCAAGGGCGCGTAGTCAAGGGCACCAGCTTTACCGATCTCCGCGACGCTGGCGACCCTGTAGAGCTTGCTGCCTTCTACTACAAGGAGGGCGCCGATGAGCTGGTCTTTCTCGATATCGGCGCCACACCTGAGGGCCGCGACACCATGGTGGATGTGGTTGAGCGCGTATCAGAGCAGGTTTTCATTCCGCTCACCGTTGGTGGCGGGCTGCGCAGCATTGGCGACATGCGACGCATGCTGAAGGCAGGGGCTGACAAGATAAGCATCAATACCGCGGCAGTTGAGAGCACTAAGCTTATCGGCCAAGGGGCAAAAAGGTTCGGCTCTCAGTGCATCGTTGTCGCCATCGATGCCCGGCGGGTAGGAAGCGGTGATACGCCCCAATGGGAGGTCTGTACTTACGGGGGACGAAAGCCAACGGGGATTGATGCAATTCAATGGGCGAAGGAGGCAGTTGCCCACGGCGCTGGAGAGCTGCTCCTTACCAGTTGGGATGCCGATGGCCATCGGGCTGGATATGACCTGGAGCTGACCCGCGCCATCAGCGAGGTGGTGATGGTGCCGGTCATCGCCAGCGGTGGTGCCGGGAGCCTCGATCATCTCTATCAGGCACTGGTTAGGGGCAAGGCTGATGCCGTTCTTGCCGCCAGCATCTTCCATTACCATATTTATTCCATTGGCCAGGCGAAAGACTACCTGGCTGAAAGAGGGATTCCGGTAAGAAGGTAACCATCGAAGAAGAGGATGAGGATGAAGACTTATCTGCCGCCAAAGTTCTTAATTGATAGAGACCCGTCCCGGTGTATCCAGTGCCAGGTGTGCGTCAATCAGTGCAGCTTTGACACATATTACTATGATGCCGGGGACGATGAGGTGAGAAGTCGCGAGGAGAACTGCGTCGGCTGCCATCGCTGTGTGCTCTTCTGCCCCACCAACGCTTTGACCATCAGGAGGAACCCCCTGGACTACAGAGAGAACTATAACTGGAGCCCTGAGGTCATCGAGGACATCATCAAGCAGGCTGAGACTGGGGGCGTTCTCCTCACCGGGATGGGCAACGATAAGGCCTATCGCATCTACTGGGATCATCTGGTGCTTAACGCCAGTCAAGTCACCAATCCTTCCATCGACCCGCTGCGTGAGCCAATGGAGCTCACCACCTACCTCGGTCGAAAGCCAGATAGGGTGGAGATTGACCACAGTTCCCCCAGCCTCAAAACGGAGCTCGCGCCTCAGGTCAAGGTCGAGGTGCCGGTAATGTTTGCCGCCATGTCCTACGGTGCGGTGAGCATCAATGTGCATGAGTCCCTGGCCAGGGCGGCCACCGAGGCAGGGACCCTGTGGAACACGGGCGAAGGTGGGCTTCATCCCAAACTCTATAAGTATGGCCCAAATACCATTGTCCAGGTAGCCTCGGGAAGGTTCGGAGTTCACCCAGAGTACCTTGATGTAGCCAGGGTGGTCGAGATAAAGATCGGACAGGGAGCCAAGCCCGGCATTGGGGGGCACCTCCCCGGGGAGAAGGTGAGTGCCGAGGTATCCCTGACCAGAATGATCCCGAGAGGTACAGATGCCTTATCCCCGGCGCCGCAGCATGATATCTACTCCATCGAGGACCTGGCACAGCTGGTCTATGCCCTGAAGGAGGCGACAAACTATACCAAGCCGGTATCGGTCAAGATAGCGGCCGTCCACAACTCGGCAGCTATTGCCAGCGGCATGGTACGGGCCGGGGCCGACATCGTCGTCCTCGATGGGCTGCGGGGGGCTACCGGGGCAGCGCCCAAGATCATCCGCGACAATGTGGGCATCCCCATCGAGATGGCACTGGCAGCGGTGGATACCCGCCTCAGGCAGGAGGGCATCCGCAGCCAGGCCTCAGTGGTGATCTCAGGGGGAATCAGGAACGCCGGCGATGTCGCCAAGGCCATCGCCCTCGGTGCCGATGCCGTCTATATCGGCACCGCGGCTCTCGTTGCCCTGGGTTGCACCCTGTGCCAACAATGTCATACCGGGAAGTGTGCCTGGGGCATCTGCACCACCGACCTCGCCCTGACCAAGAGGGTCAATCCCGATATCGGTGCCCGGCGTCTGTCCAACCTGCTACGCGGCTGGAGCCTGGAGCTCAAGGACATACTGGGTGGGATGGGCATCAATGCCCTGGAGAGCCTGCGCGGCAATCGCCTGCATCTAAGAGGTGTCGGTCTTACCGATACCGAGCTTGATATTCTGGGAGTGAGGATGGCCGGGAGCTAAAAGCGATGAGGAACAGAAGGGCATTAGTAAAGATAGACGCCAGTGGTGTCTTCTACCGAGACCTCAATGCTCAACTCAGAGAGGCAGTCTCAAATGGAACTCAAAGAATTGAGCTGCGAAATGTCTACGGCCAGAGATATATCGGCACCGACCTGGATAAGCCAGTGGAGATTGAGATATTTGGCACTCCAGGCAACGACCTGGGGGCGTTCATGGATGGGCCGCGGATTATCGTTCACGGCAATGCCCAGGACGGCTGCGGAAACACCATGAACAGCGGCGAGATCATCGTCCACGGTCACGCCGGGGATATCATCGGCCTCTCAGCCCGGGGAGGCAAAATATTCGTTAGGGAGGACGTGGGCTACCGGGCTGGCATCCACATGAAGGAGTACCAGGATAAGAAGCCGGTGCTGGTGATAGGTGGCACAGCCCAGGACTTCCTTGGCGAATATATGGCGGGTGGGATCCTGATCCTTTTGGGGCTTGAGCTCAAGGAAGGGGAGCCTCACAAGGCCAACTTCATCGGCACCGGGATGCATAGCGGCGTGATCTATTTAAGGGGGAGCGTGAATGATTTTCAGTTGGGCAGGGAGGTAGGTGTTGCCGAACTGGAAGAAGGGGATTTCCAAACCCTGGAGAGGTTCGTTGGCGAGTTTGCCTCCCATTTCGGCTATGATGTCAAGGCCATCCTGAACCACAGATTCATCAAGCTGTTTCCCCTCCACCTTCGACCCTATGGCAGGCTCTACACATACTAGGCGAGGGAGCGAGAGATGATAGGTCAAGAGAATCGTGAAGTAGAGAGGAAGGTCATAGCCATCCTGAGGGTCCTCAGCGATTCCCCAGAGCCACTCGGCGGCAGGATTATCGCCCGTCGCCTGGGTGACTTCGGCATCGAGCTGGGCGAGAGGGCAGTGAGGTACCACCTCAAGCTGATGGATGAGCGTGGTCTTACCCGCTCGGTGGGGAGGAGGGATGGAAGGTCCATCACCCAAAGAGGGGTCGAGGAACTTAAGAGCGCCTTAGTCAATGACAGGGTAGGCTCTATAGCCGCCAGGATTGAGCTGCTGTCCTACCAGACCTCTCTCGACCTGGAGAAAGGCGCCGGTGAGGTTCCTATCGATACATGCCTGTTTCCCAAGGAGGAATTCATCCCTGCCCTAGATGCGATGAAAGACGCCTTTAGCGCCGGGCTTTGTGTCAGTGACCTGGTGGCCGTGGCTTTTGAGGGGGAGAGGCTTGGGGAAGTGATTGTGCCCCGAGGTAAGGCGGGTTTGGCCACGGTATCGAGCATTGTGGTCAATGGCGTGCTACTCAAGGCTGGTATCCCTCTGGATTCTAAATTTGGGGGCATACTCCAGATTCGGAACCACAAGCCACTTCGGTTTATCGAGCTAATAGAGTACTCAGGTTGCTCCCTAGACCCCGCAGAGATATTTGTTGCCAGCAAGATGACCAGCGTGGGCGAGGCAGCAGCAAGAGGCGAAGGCAAGATACTGGCTAACCTTGGCGAAACTCCTGCTCCCTGCAGGCCAATGGTGGAGACTATTATCGAGAAATTAAAGGAGGCTGGCCTCGGCGTCCCGGTTATGATAGGGGAGACGAGTGAGCCAGTATGTGAGGTCCCAGTGAGGCTAAACAAGATTGGAATGATACTTCAGAGCGGGCTCAATCCGGCGGCAGCTGCCGTGGAGGCGGGGATAGTGGTGGTAAATCGTGCCCTGAGCGGGGTGATGGACTTCGGGGAGCTGAGGAGTTTTTGGGACTTATAGTCAATTAATGCGGAGGCGATCGACCTTGTTCCGGGTGCTCATAATAGCCAGTGAATGCGATGAGATAAAGAGACTAGGCTCGGGGCTTGCCAAGAGGGGCTTCGCCTGCTCGGTTGCTTCCGATGGTGAGCAGGCAGTCGAGCAGTTCACAGAGCAATCCCCGGACTTGGTGCTCGTGGATATGGATGCCTCACCAGCCAGCTCACAGTTGTGGCGCCTGCTGCAGAAGGTTAAAGCAGAAAGGCATCTGTCCATCATCGCCCTCATCGCTGAGGAGGCGGTGGAGGAGTTTGATTTCACCCTGGGCATGGATGATTTCGCCACTAAACCCTACAACCTGGCTGAGGTGATAGCCAGAATCAGGCAGATTCTGTGGCGAACAAATAACATAGATAATCGGGAGCTGGTTAAGTGTGGCGACCTGGTCATGGACCTAGCACGGTGTGAGGTGCGCCTCAGTGGCAGGCGTATCCCCTTGACCTTCAAAGAATACGAGCTTGTCAGGTTTTTGGCCGGCAACAAGGGGAGGGTTTTTACCAGGGAGGCCCTGCTCAACAGAATATGGGGCTATGATTACTACGGCGGCGACAGGACGGTGGATGTGCACATAAGGAGGCTGCGGAGCAAGATCGAGGACTCCACCCATACCTTTATCGAGACGGTGAGGAATATAGGCTACAGGTTCAGGGAGGAAGCATAGTCCTATGTGTGGGATTGTCGCCATATACGGGGATAATGCAGGCCAGTGGGCACCCCATCTGGATACCATGCTCGATAGGCTATGGCATCGGGGGCCGGATGACCAGGGCACATATATCGATGGCAACATTGTCCTGGGGCAAACAAGGCTTTCGATAATAGATGTGGCTGGCGGCAGACAGCCGATATTCAGCGAGGATGGGCGAAAGTGCGTTATATGTAATGGTGAGATCTACAATCACCTCGCTTTGAGGGCTGAACTTTCTCAACACCACTTTCGCACCAGAAGCGATAGCGAGGCGATCCTCCATATATTCGAGGAAGAGGGTGAGGAATCGGTTCGTAGACTGGACGGGATGTTTGCTTTCGTTCTCTATGATGGGAGAGACATCCTCGTTGCCAGGGATCCACTGGGGATAAAGCCCCTCTATCAGGGAAACAGGGATGGATGTCTGTTCTTCGCCTCGGAGCTTAAGGCGTTGGATAGTGTAGTAGATAGTATCGCAGAATTCCCCCCCGGGCATTACTATTCCTCAAAGGCGGGCCTCGTTCAGTACTACCACGTCCCGCAAGCAAGCGATTACGATGATGATGAGGATAGGATCGTTGCCCTGCTGAGGCAGAAGTTGACCCAGGCAGTGCGGAAACGCCTCATGTCCGACGTCCCGCTGGGCGTCTTCCTCAGCGGCGGCATCGATAGCAGCATAATAGCCGCTGTAGCCAGGGAACATTTCGACAAGTTGAACTCCTTCTCCGTAGGGGTGGCGGGGGCTACCGACCTTATATATGCCAGGAAGGTTGCCGATTTCCTCGGCACCGAACACCATGAATATGTCTACACCCGAGATGAGGTGCTCGAGGTGCTACCGCAGGTAATATATCATCTCGAATCCTTCGACCCTCCGCTGGTGAGGAGTGCCATTCCCACCTACTTCGTGTCCAGACTTGCCAAGGAGCATGTGAAGGTGATACTCACCGGAGAGGGCTCGGACGAGGTCTTTGCCGGCTACCACTATTTCAAAGAGATCGAGAGGAAGGAAGCCCTCCATGAGGAATCGATCAGGATCCTCTCTGGCCTGCACAATCTCAATCTGCAAAGGGTGGATCGTGCCACTATGGCGCACTCAATAGAGGGCAGGGTGCCCTTTCTCGATGTAGATTTTGTGGAGTATGCCACGGCTATCGATCCCAGTCTGAAGTTGGCGGAGGAAGACAGGATCGAGAAGTGGCTTCTGAGAAAAGCGTTCGCTAGCTATCTTCCCGATGAGGTGCTGTGGAGGACAAAGACGGAGTTTGCCGATGGCTGTGGCTCTGCGCAATTGGTCACAGACTTTGCCGAGAACGAAATCTCTGATGCTGAATTCGAGGAACAAAGGAAAGCATTCAAAGATGTCCCCATTTCATCCAAAGAGGAGCTCTACTACTTCAAGCTATTCCA
>JBHIBU010000056.1:0-7806 GCA_046759245.1 Dehalococcoidia bacterium
GATATCTCGTTGGCAGCTTCATCGGCGCAGACCTGATAAAGAACGAGATCACGGCGCAGACAAGGGCTGCAGCAGAAATAGACCCCGAGGCAGATATTATTGAGATTGGCGGTCAGGACTCGAAGCTCGTTATCAAGCGACACGGTATCGTTGTTGATTACCAGATGAACAAGGTATGCGCTGCTGGAACGGGAAGCTTCATCGATGAGCTGGCTGAGCAACTTGGTGTTTCCGTTAAGAACGGCGACTTCGCCGATCTGGCATTCAAGGCGCCCCATACCATCGATCTGGGAACAAGATGCGCTGCCTTTATGGGGCAGGCAGTTGCTTCAGCCCAACAGGAAGGGGTGCCCCTAGAGGTGATAACGGCCAGTCTTTCCAACTCGATTGCCAGGAATTATCTTTCCAAGGTAGTGGGCACGAGGAAACTGGGCGACAAGATAATACTGACCGGAGCAGTATTCTACAACGAGGCTGTTGTCTCTGCCTTCAAACAGGCACTCCAAGAAAAGACCACAACCGTGCCTCAACACAAGGAGGTCAGCGGTGCCATAGGTGCCGCGCTTCTGGCAAAGGAGGAAATGTGGGGCAAGGGCTCGAGGTTTAAGGGATTTCAAAGAATCGTTGACAGCGTTTATAAGCTTACAACCTTCACCTGCAAGCGATGCGAGAATAACTGTACCATAAGCCGGATGAAGATACCCGACGAACCGGCTACCTACTACGGCAGCAGGTGCGATCGTTATGATAGCCGCCTTAGCCAGGAGAGAAGGGAAACCCTCTTCGATGAACGCGAGAAGCTGCTATTTAGAGAATACAGGGACAGAGCGGGCACAGGGCCTTCAGTGGGCGTTCCCAGGGCGCTAATGGTATATGACTACGCCCCATTGCTTATTGCCTTCCTTAACGCGCTTGATGCCAAGGTTGTCCTTTCGAGCAAGACCACCAAGCAGGTCATGGAGCAGTCTGTTGAGTTGAGCTATACCGACAGCTGCTTCCCGCTCAAGCTGCTGCACGGTCATGTGGCCAGCCTCAATGATGTCGACTACCTTCTCTATCCCTGTGTCATCCGGATGGGTGCGAAAGAGGGGGATGAGAACCAGAAATACTCCTGCCCCCTGGTTCAGGCATCCCCCTTCATCATCCGCCAGGCTCTGGGCCTGGAAGAAAGGCTACTCGTGCCCATAATTGACTTCAGCAGGGGCGACGCTGACACCATAGATAGCCTTGCTGATTGTGCACTGAAGATGGGGTTCACCAAGAAACGAGGGCGGATGGCTGCCCGCGCCGGTATTAAGGCGCAACGGGAGTTTGAAGCGGCACAAGTAGAACTTGGGACGAAACTGCTGGAGCAGCTTCACCAGAACGACCAATTGGGCGTTGTGCTCTTCTCCAGGTCCTATATGTCCCAGGATTCAGGGGCAAATCTTGGCATAGCGGAGAAACTTGCTCAGCTTGGTGTGGTGCCTGTACCCCTCGAATGCCTACCGCTGGCCTCGGTAAACGTCAAAGAATATTCCGACCGTCCCTATTGGTTCTCCGAAGTCAAGCACATAGCGGGCGCTGCTACAACTGCACCAGACCCATTGCTATATGGGCTTGTACTGACAAATTTTGGATGTGGTCCCAACTCCTTCATAATCAATATTGTTGAGGATATCATGGGTGGCAAGCCCTTGGGGCAGCTGGAAATAGACGAGGATGCCGCTGAGGCTGGCATTGTGACCCGCCTTGAGGCCTTCGTGGATACCATCACCGGATTCGCCCGCTCCAGAAAACTGCACCAAGTCAAAGGCTGGGACAAGAATGCCTATAGGGCGGCGCCCACAATGATCAACCCAAAGAAGATCCTGGTCATACCGAGGATGGCTCCCTACGCTGAGGTAGTGGCCGCTGCCATGGAATCCTTTGGGGTTAAGGCAATTGTACTTCCCGAGCCGGATGAGCGGAACCTTCTCTACAGCAACAAGGTGACATCGGGCAAGGAGTGCCTGCCATATCGGGTAACCCTGGGCGACTTTCTGAGGCTGTTTTATGAGAATGACCGCTATGGGGTTGACCTCAAAGATGTCGAGGGGTTTATGCCCAGCTCCTTTGGGCCCTGCCGTTTTGGGAAATACGCTATAGAGCAAATCAGGGTGCTCAGGGATATGGGCTTCGATCTTCGAATGCGAACCACTGTGTCGAACAATGCCTATCGTGATGTGGGCCTTGGTGCGGCATTCGAGCGCCTGGCCTGGAAGGGCATTGTGGCCACGGACTATTTGGAGAAGCTCCTTTGGCGCACCCGTCCTTACGAAAAGTCAGAGGGGTCAGCCGATGAACTGTTCACCGAATACACAGCAAGGATTGGCGACCGGGTGCGCAAAAAAGAGGCTTTTGATGATGTTCTGAGGGAGGCAACCTCTGAATTTAGGGCTTTGATTGACCCAGATAAGCCCAGAAGGCCACTTGTAGGGATCAATGGAGAGATCTTCTTGCGCTCTAACAAATTCAGTAATAACAATATGGTGAGAGAGTGCGAGAGGGCAGGGCTTGAAGTTATCGTTTCTCCCATTGGGGAGTGGATTAAGTACATCACACACAGGAATATTGAGGATGGTGTTAGGGACAGGGAACTGAAAAAGATTGTCCGAGGCTCTATAAGAAGGCTCTTGCAAAAGTACGATGAGCGCTCGGTAGTCATGAATTTCGAGGGGTTGCTTGATACCAGAGAGCCTGCGACAAAGGATATTCTGACGCTGTCGAGCCAATATCTATCTCCAAGATGTGGCAGCGAGGCGGTTCTTAGCATAGGAAGCGGAATTGAATGGATGGAGAACCCTGAGTTTGCCGGCGTGATCTCGGTGATGCCGCATGGCTGTATGCCAGGAGGAATTGTGGCTGCCATGTCGGAGAAGTTCAGCACAATATACGGGAAGCCCTGGATCAACCTCACTTATGATGGCTTCCTGGAGACCACCAATCTGGAAAGGATCAACAATTTTGCCGAGGTCATAAGATTCTGTAGCAGGAGCGATAACAAGGCAGTTGAGCCCTCTATTAGCTGTAGGTCAGCAATGGGCTCAACCCTTATCGAAACGTGGTAGCCCTCAGACCAGCCTCGATCGTTGGAGTAAGCAAGACGGTGGTCACCTCGCCATGAAGCCCCAGATATTGCATCTGTTAGTGATGTTCACCTATTTCAAATCTTCTCAGTAGCAGTGAATTCCCGACTACAGAGATATCGCTCAACACCGTGGCCACAGCGGCAAGCATCGGGGATAAGATCAGGGTATGGAAAACAGGGTATAAAATCCCGGCAGCTATCGGGATGGCGATTATATTATAAACGAAGGCCAGACCCAGATTCTGCTTGATTTTGCCCATCGTCTTCTTGCTTAGTTTTATGGAGCAGACAACGTCCCTCAGATCCTCTCTAATGAGCACGATATTTCCCGCCTCCTTGGCAATGTCGGTTCCGCTGCCGATCGCTATCCCGATATCGGCCTGGGTTAAAGCCGGGGCATCGTTTATCCCGTCACCCACCATGGCCACGATCTTCCCCTCTTTTTGTAGCTTTTTAATGGCATAGGCCTTTTCTCCCGGCAATACCTCGGCCAATACTCGGTCTATATCCAATTGCCTGGCAATCGCTGTTGCTGTTCTTTCATTATCCCCGGTGAGCATCATTACCTCTACACCCATCCTTTTCAACTCCTCTATTGTTTTCTTGGAATATTCCTTTAATGTATCGGCAATAGCGATAATGCCCATCGTTTTGTTATCTGTGGCCAGGATCATGGTTGTTTTGCCCTGCTCTTCCAAGTCTCTGATTTTATCCTCAATCCGGGCTATCTCGATCCCATCTTCCTCCATCAACCTTCTATTGCCGAAGAGGATTTGCCTTTGGCCACATTTTGCTTTTATGCCTTTGCCAGGCAAAGCGAGGAAGGAGTCCGCATCTGTCACCTCGATCCCCTCTTCCTTGGCCTTCGTAACTATTGCCTCGCCCAGGGGGTGTTCCGATCCCTTCTCTGCTATGGCGGCCAGCTCCAATATTTCTTTTTCACCATAATCCTCTAAAGCGATAACATCGGTGACCTCTGACGCTCCTGTGGTCAAGGTTCCAGTCTTATCGAACACCACAGCATTGACCTTATGGGCCACTTCGGTGGCCTGGCCGCTTTTGATCAGGATCCCATGCTCCGCCCCCCTGCCCATGCCCACCATCACTGCCGTAGGGGTAGCAATCCCTAGAGCGCAGGGACAGGCAACCACCAGCATAGTAACAAAAACTGTTAACGCAAAAAGAAATGCGGCATCGAGCGGGAGATACCAGATGAAGAAGGCGGTCAGCGCCGACAGTAGCACTAAGGGGACAAACCAGGAAACCATTCTATCGGCGATCCTTTGAACCGGTGCTTTCGATATTTGGGCCTCTTCCACAAGGCTTACTATTTGTGATAGTGTTGCGTCCCTCCCAACCTTGGTCGCCTTGAATCTTAGGGTCCCGGTCTTATTGGTTGTGGCCCCGATAATCCCATCGCCCTCTCTCTTCTCCACGGGGATGGGCTCACCGGTGATCATCGACTCGTCGATGGAGGAATATCCCTCGATAACTATTCCGTCCGCCGCTATTTTCTCTCCCGGCCTAACTATAACGATGTCACCCACTAAAACATCATCTACCGGAATGTCCTGCTCCTTCCCCTCCCTGATCACCCTGGCTGTCTTTGGGGCCAGGCCCATCAGCTTAGTGATCGCCTCTCCCGCTCTATTACAGGAGATGCGTTCCAACATCATGCCCAAGGTTATGGTGGTGATCACCGCTGCCGATGCCTCATAGAATGTGGGCCCGGAGATAAAGAAGGTGGCGGCAACGCTATAGAGGTATGCCGCTGAGGTGCTCAGTATGACCAGGGTATCTACTGTTGCCGTTCTATTTCTCAGGGCACTGTAGGCTCTCTTGTAGAAGGGCCAACCCACAACGAACTGAACCGGAGTAGCCAAGAGAAAAAGTAGAAAGCCTTTGCCAGCAAAATCAAAAAATAGCTCGATTGCGATTATGGGGATGGTGAGAATAAGGCCCAGAATGAAAAGACGTAGTTCCTTTCGTACCCCTCTCTCCTCTAGCTCTTCGGGGAACTCTCTAGCCTTATACCCTGTACTCTCAACAGTTCTTATTATTTTGCCTATGTCCACGGACTGGGGGTCATATTCCAGGCTTGCTTTCCCCGTAGCAAGACTAATAGCGACATCAAAAACCCCTCTCACTCGGGAGAGGCTTTTTTCAATAGTAGCAACGCAACTGGCACAATCCATCCCCTCTATGTGTAAGACAACCCTTTTGCTTGCCATCACCCTAAGACCTCGTTCATGCTTCCCGATCTATAGCCTTGAAGATCCAAGGTTACATAGGTATAACCAATGAGCTTTAATCTTGCCACTACTTGATGGCGGAGCTCCACTTCATAGAAGCGCCCCATTTCCTTGAGGGGCACCTCAATGCGAGCCACGCCGTTATGGTGCCTGACTCTGACCTGTTCAAAACCCAGGCCGTATAGATAGTCTTCGGCCTCGGCCACCATTTGCAGTCCGCCAAGGGTGATCCTATCGCCATAGGGGAACCTGGAGGCAAGGCAGGCCAGGGATGGCTTATTCCAGGTGGGAAGTCCCATCCTCTGGGAAAGGCTCCTGATCTCCTCCTTGGTTAGCCCCGCCTCCTTTAATGGGCTTCTTACTGCCATTTCCAAAGCCGCTTTCATTCCGGGGCGGAAGTCTCCCAAGTCATCATAGTTTGTGCCATCGACTACCCAGTTCAATCCCTGTTGGTAAGCCAGCTTGCGCAACTGTCCGAAAAGCTCCCTTTTGCAGTAGTAGCAGCGGTTGGGCGGATTTTGAAAAAATTCGGGGTGAGCTAGCTCCTCGGTAATAACGGTGAGGTGCTTCACCCCCAGTTTACTCGCCATCGCCCCAGCCTGCTCATATTCCCTCTGTGGATAGGTGGGCGACCTTGCGGTAGCTGCAACCACCCTGTTTCCCAAAACATCCTTGGCCACCCGGAGCAGAAGGGTGCTGTCGACACCGCCCGAATAGGCGACCAGTAGGCTCCCCATCTCTCCGATGATGTCCACCAGATTTTGCAGTTTCTCCTCCATCGCTCCCCTTTATCCTACCTCCAGCATCTTATCCACGGCAGCCTTTGCCCTGAGGCGAATCTCCTCCGGAACCTTGACCTCAGGGGTCATCTCCTCCAGGCTCCAGAGAACGCTCTCCAGGGTGATTAGTTTCATTCGGGGGCAGACGGCCTGCTCGGAGGCAGGGATAAACCTCTTACCCGGGTTCTCCTTTCTCAGCCGATGTATTATTCCCAGCTCTGTCCCCACAATCATCTCTTCCACCTCGGGTCTACCTGCGAACCTACACATTCCCCCCGTGCTCAGGACCTCATCGGCAAGGGCGATCACCTCCGGTCTACATTCAGGGTGGACCACTACCCTGGCCCTGGGATGCTCCTGCTTCAGCCTGATGACATCCTGCGACTTTATCCTGAGGT
This sequence comes from Dehalococcoidia bacterium, assembly GCA_046759245.1. Lineage (GTDB taxonomy): Bacteria > Chloroflexota > Dehalococcoidia > E44-bin15 > E44-bin15 > JBHIBU01. Next base: position 6,539 of record JBHIBU010000056.1, read on the forward strand.
GGGTAGGGCAAAAGCCGGGCCAGAGGATCATCTCCCTCCCCGTCCTGGTGGAGATATAATGACCCAGATATTGATCGGGCACAAATATAATCTCCCTCCCATCGGCCAGCTTTTCAACCATCCTGACTGCATTGGCAGAGGTGCAGCAGACATCGCTTTCCGCCTTGACCTCGGCGCTGGAGTTGATGTAGCAGACAACCGTAGCCCCGGGGTGCTCTTTCTTCTTCTGTCGCAGCCCCTCAGCGGTAACCATATCGGCCATGGGGCAGCCGGCATGCATATCCGGCAGCAGGACTGTCTTATCGGGGCAGAGGATGGAGGCTGTTTCCGCCATGAAATGAACCCCGCAGAATACGATCACCTCGGCGTCTGTCTGGGCCGCCTTCTGGCTCAGCCCCAGGGAATCGCCCACGAAGTCGGCTATATCCTGAACCTCGCCCAGTTGATAGTTGTGAGCGAGGATGATGGCATTCCTTTCCCCCTTGAGGCGCTGGATTTCCTCTATTAACCTGGCATCGCTATCCCTCATTTGCAAGCTTTCCCCCTCTGAACCCTCATTCACCGCTCACCCTCCAGCCATCGGTGTAGACATTCATCCTCCTTCCCCGGACAAAGCCAATAAGGGTTACCCCCAGATCGGCAGCTAAATCCACCGCCAGGTCGGTAGGAGCAGATTTGGAGAGGAGTATGGGGATATTCCTCTTCGCTATCTTGAGCACTATCTCCGATGACATCCTGCCACTGGTGACTATTATCCGGTCATCTGTGGCTATATCTTTCAGCAGGCACTCCCCAAAGATTTTATCGATGGCGTTGTGCCTGCCTATGTCCTCGGCGACGATCAGGATGCCCTTTGTGTCGCACAGGGCAGCGCTATGAACCCCGCCCGTTGCTCTGTAAACCTGGGAGCGGAGCTGAAACTCTTTTACCAGGGCAAAAACCTCAGGGGCTGATATTTTCATCGGGGACTCCACCCTCGCCTGATTTGTGGTATCAGCGGCACTATAGAAAGCAGCCCCCCTTCCGCAGCCAGAGGTTATCAGCCGCTTGAATAGAAGCTCCCTGTCGACCTCCCTATCCCCCTCGGTTTCCACTCGCACCACGCCCCTGCGCTCATCGAGGACAATTTTCCTGATCTCCCCTTTATTTTTAATCAAGCCCTCAGAGGAAAGGAAACCAATAGCCAGATACTTCAGGTCTTTTGGGGTGCAGAGCAGGGTTACCAGCTCCTGGTTGTCTAAGATGATGGTAAAGGGAAATTCCTTGGC
>JBHIBU010000057.1:0-7722 GCA_046759245.1 Dehalococcoidia bacterium
ATCATGAGTTAGGCGAAATTTTCGCTTGTAGCTATATACGTGTCGAATTTCAGTTGTCGCCGACGTATTTATTAATGGGAAGAAAATTCAGATGGCACGCATGAAGAATTTATATTACATCACGCATATGGATAATGTGCCATCTATATTGAAACAAGGTATCTTGTCTCATGAGCGCGTCGTAGCAGAAGAAATCCCGTTTACACGCATATATAATGAGGAGATCGTTGCGAACCGTCGTGAGATACGCCTTCCTGACGGTAGGACGCTTTGGAGCTTTGCCAACATCTATTTTCAACCCCGAAACGCAATGCTTTTCAAAGTCAAGAGTGATATGGGCAATGAGAAATTCACGAACAATATTGCTATCCTTGCCGTGCGACGAGATGTCCTCGACAGGGACGATATTTTCGTTTCTACAGGCAACGCCGCACATTCGGCATCAATCATCTTACCTGCAACAGAAGGTCGTAAGTTTATCCCTCAAATCAGGAAGGACACAGACAAGGACTATTGGAATGACGAAGACGGTTCTAAGAGAAAAATGATGGCTGAGTGTCTCGTTCCTGACACGGTAGCGCCAGAGTATATTCAAGGAATTTATGTAGCAAGCCATGACGCAGTGGATAAAATGAGAGCAATGGTTCCACAATTGAAGGTTAATGTCGTCCCTGAGCCAAAGATGTTTTTCCAACCTCTAAAGGAAATTCGTCTTACTCCATATCTTACTGTTATTGAAGGAGATATGTTCTTCTCTAAGATGCAGACACTTACGGTAAGTGTGAATTGTGTCGGTGTCATGGGAAAGGGGCTTGCCTCGAGGGCGAAATATCAGTTTCCGCGTGTATATGTATTCTATCAGGACTTATGTCGCAAACGTAAGCTGCAAATGGGCAAGCCGTATCTTTACAAACTTGAATCATCGATCGATTATCAACTGGCAGACGAGCCATCGACGTTATCGAATGCCGAATCTGAAACATGGTTTCTTATGTTTCCGACAAAACAGCACTGGAGAGACCGCGCCGATGTAAATGGCATTGAGAAAGGATTGCAATGGCTTCGAGACAATTATGAGAAAGAGGGTATTAAATCTTTGGCTGTCCCCGCGCTTGGGTGTGGACTTGGCAAGCTGGACTGGCGTGACGTTGGCCCTTTGCTTTGCAGGTATTTAAAGAACTTGCAAATTCCTGCCCAAATATATTTGCCTGCCGAGACAAAAGTTCCTGATGAGTTACTGTCGCCAGATTTCTTGCTCGGCACATGAATTACAGCTTGAAAATGAAACAAGGCGTTTTAGAAAAGTACGAAAAGTTCCTCCCCCTGACCCCCCAGACCCCGATGATCACCCTGGGCGAGGGCGATACCCCTTTGGTCAGGTCGCGGCGGCTGGAGGGGGAGATCGGCTGCGAGCTCTACTTCAAGCTGGAGGGGTGCAATCCCACGGGCTCCTTCAAGGATCGGGGGATGGTGGTGGCGGTGGCCAAGGCGGTGGAGGGGGGCAGTCGTGCCATTATGTGTGCCTCCACGGGAAACACCAGCGCCTCAGCGGCTGCCTATGGGGCCAGGTTCGGGCTTAGCACCATTGTCATCGTCCCCAAAGCGGGCATCGCCCTGGGCAAGTTCGCCCAGGCCCTTGCCCATGGGGCCAGGATCATCACCATCGATGGCTCCTTCGACCAGGCGCTGGAATTGGTGCGCACCCTCACCGAAAAGCACCTCATCACCCTGGTCAACTCCATCAACCCCCATCGCATCGAGGGGCAGAAGACGGCTGCCTTCGAGATCGTCGATGCCCTGGGCAATGCCCCAGACTACCTTTTCATCCCCGTGGGCAACGCAGGGAATATCACCGCCTACTGGAAGGGTTTTGTGGAATATCATAAGGCAGGTCGGTCAAAGGGGACCCCCAGGATGATGGGGTTTGAGGCCGAGGGGGCGGCCCCCATTGTAAACGGGAGGGTTATTGAGGAGCCGAAGACGGTGGCCTCGGCCATCCGCATCGGCAATCCGGCAAGCTGGCAGGGGGCGATTGCCGCCAGGGATGAGTCCGCTGGGCTCATCGACTCGGTCAGCGATGAAGAGATCCTCTCCGCCTACTCCCTTTTTGCCCGGGAGGAGGGCATCTTCGGCGAGCCAGCCTCCGCTGCCTCTTTAGCTGGTCTGATCAAGGTGGCGCAGCAAGGCACAGACCTTAGGGCGAAAAAGGTGGTTTGCATCATCACCGGCGCCGGGCTTAAGGACCCAGATACAGCGTTGAAAGGCGCCCAGCCTCTCGCTGAGCTTCCAGCGGAGATCAGCGCTATTGAGCGAGCCCTGGGATTGGGCTAGGCCATGTCTCAGGTCAAAGTAATCATAAATCCCTTTGCCCGGGGTGGGGTCACCGGGAAGAGGTGGCCCCACATAAGCGAGCTGCTCAAAGATGCCGGCCTCTCCTTCGACTATGTCTTCACTGAGGGGGTGGGGCATGGCATCGAGCTTGCCCGGGAGGCGGCTTGGCAGGGATATGAGCTGGTGATCGCTGTGGGCGGCGATGGCACGGTGAATGAGGTGGTCAATGGCCTCGTCGATGAGACGGGCAAGGGCAGGGCAACCCTGGGCATCATCAGCATGGGGACCTGCGGTGACTCAGTCCGCACCTTGGGCATCCCTCGAGACTATGCTCAAGCGTGCCGCCTTCTTTCGAACTTTAAAAGGGCTACCATCGATCTTGGCGTTGTGGAATATATGATAGGTGGTGAAAGGGTGCGGCGCTTCTTTATTAATACCGCGGGTCTGGGGTTCGATGCCGCGGTGGTTGAACGCCAAAAAGGCTTCCCCAAGATAATCAAGGGCACCCTACCCTATGTAATCTGTGTGATGCTCACCCTTGGTGGCTACCGCGACAAGCAAGTGACCCTCGATGTTGAAGGGGCGAAAGAGGAGCAGCGGGTGTTCTCTGTGATAGTGAGCAATGGGCGCTATTTTGGTGGGGGGATGAAGGTCGCCCCCGATGCCAACCTATGTGATGGGCTCCTCGATGTTATAGTTATTGGGGATATGGGTAAACCAAGCTTCCTCTGGAGCTTCCCTCGCGTCTATAGAGGAACCCATATCACCCATCCCAAGGTCAGGGTATGCCAGGCAAAAAGCATCGAGGTTCAATCAGGGCAGAGGTTGCTCCTTCAGGCTGACGGCGAGCTTCTGGGGGAGGCGCCAGCGAGCTTTCAGGTGCTTCCCGCTGCCCTAGCCGTTGCCATATAGGGGAAACCCTTCCCCAGAAAAGCTACGATTAGTTCGAAAAAAGAATCTAGGACCAGTTCGAAAAAGGAGGTTGCTATGGCCAGAGTAAGCAGCGAAGGAGCAGGGGGGTTCTACCACCACTACCCAAGGGTGCCGACCATAGTCACCGTTCATGCCCGGGATAAGGATAATGCGATGGCGGCGGCGTGGCACTGCCCCCTTTCCTTCAGTCCCCCCCTGTATGGGGTTTCCATCTCCCCCAAGAGATTCACCCTTGAGCTGATACTGGAGGCCAAGGAGTTTGGGGTCAACTTTATGCCCATGGAGAGGGTGGAGCTCATCGCCTCGGTGGGTGGCAGCTCTGGGAAGGAAATGGACAAGTTCCAGAGGTTTGGGATCGCTAAGGAGAAGCCACTGAAGACAGCGGTGCCCCTGCTCAGGGATGCCTATGCCTGCTACGAGTGCAAGCTGGTGGACCACAAAACCTATGGCGACCACGTTTGGGTTGTGGGCCAGATAGTGGCCTCCCATTTTGAGCAGGATTTCTTTACCCCAGGGCAGACGCTCGATCTAACACGCGTTGCTCCCGCCCTTTACCTCGGGGCGGAGCTTTACACCATTCCAGCGAAGGACATCCTTCGCTACGTCGACCGAAAGGTCTATGGGAAACGGTGAAAGGAGGGCCATTGGTTGACCAGCGCAAGATTGAAAAAGCGGTGCTCTCCATTATCGAAGCTATAGGGGAGGACCCGAAAAGACAGGGCTTGGTGGGCACGCCGAGTCGCATTGCCGAGATGTATGCTGAGCTTTTCATGGGGGTCAACCTCGACCCGAAGGAGGAGCTGATGGTCAGCTTTGAGGAAGGGCACCACGAGATGGTGATCCTTAGGGACATCCCCTTCTACTCCCTGTGTGAACATCACCTTCTCCCCTTTTATGGGGTGGTTCATATCGGTTATATCCCCAAGGGGAGCGTTGTTGGGGCCAGCAAGCTAGCCCGTGTTGTGGAGATCCTTTCCAAGCGCCCCCAGCTTCAAGAGAGGCTCACCACCCAGATCGCTGAAACCATCGTCGCAGCCCTTCAGCCAGATGGCGTTGCTGTAGTGATTCAGGCGGAGCACATGTGTATGACCATTCGTGGGGTGAAAAAGCCGGGGAGCAATATCATCACCTCGGCGACGAGAGGGCTATTTCGCACCAGGGCTGCCACCCGCTCCGAGTTCATGTCCCTGGTTCAGGGTCGCTAAGGAAATCTGACTGGCTACTTAGAAAGGGTATCAGAAAGCCAAAAGGCTATACCGTCTGTCGCAGCGCCTAGCTCGACATCACTCCTGGATGCTGAAGGAGCGCACCGCAAGTAAAACCATAGCGATGCCAAAAAGGGCAACCAGCAAGATGTCCTCGGCAATGGACATGGTATGACCGAAGAGGCTCATGCCGAAGTCCGACATCGATGCCGCTGGCTCTAGAATCGATCGCCGAAAGGAATCGATGCCGTAGGATACGGGGTTGATTCTGACCAGGGCGCCGAGCCAGGAGGGCAGATTCTGCACCGGGAATAGTGCCGGGGAGAGGAAGAACATGGGGAACAAAAGTAGCTGCATCACTACCTGAAAGGTCTCTATGGTCCTTATCCGGGAGGCGATGAAGATCCCCATAGCGGTAACGGAGCAGGCGAAAATAAACATCAGCGCTATGAGCAGGAGCACCTGTCCCAGTGAGAGGCTCACGCCAACGAAAGGGGCGAAGATGAGCATCACCACGCCCTGCATGGTAGCGATGGTGGCGCCGCCGAGGGTCTTGCCTATGGCAACCGCAGTACGGCTGATGGGCGCCACCAAAACCTCTTTGAGGAAGCCGAACTCCCGGTCCCAGACGATGGAGATCCCCCACATGATGGCGGCGAAGAGCACGATCATGCCCACAATCCCAGGGAAAAGAAACTGAATGTAGTTGAAGCCTTCCCCCTGTGTTCCCCCTCCGCGGAGAAACATGCTGCTGCTGAGACCGGTGCCGAAGATGACCAGAAAGAGGAAAGGCATAATAAAGCTGGTGAATAGACGCCCCTTATTTCGCCAGAAATTAAGTAGGTCGCGATACCAGATGATATACATGGCCCTCAGGTTGCTCATCTAAATCTCCCCGGTTGCCCCCGCGCCTGACGCATTGCCCACTGTCTGATTATTGCCACATCTCCCCCCGCTTCCTCGCGGATCTGATGCCCGGTGAGTTTGAGGAAGACATCATCAAGGGTGGGGCGGCGCAGGCTGATGCTATGGATCTCGGTGCTGAAGTTGTTTATCAGGAGGGGGATGAACTCCTCGGCGCTTTGGACCTCGAAGAAAACCCCCTCACTACCACGCTGGGCATCGATGCTGTAGCGATGGCGAATCTCCGCTATCGCCGCTTCATCGTTTCCCGTCTTCAGGGTGACGATGTCGCCACCAACCCTTTTCTTGAGGTCATCAGGGGTATCGAGGGCGATGATCTTGCCATAATCGATAATGGCAATGCGGTCGGCGACCCCTGCCTCATCCATGTAATGGGTGGTGAGGAAGATGGTGATGCCCTCCCGCTGCCTCAGATCGAGGATGTAATCCCAGATATGGTGGCGAGTCTGCGGGTCGAGACCCAGGGTAGGCTCGTCTAGAAAGAGGACCTTGGGATAGTGAAGTAAGCCGCGGGCGATCTCGAGGCGGCGCCTCATCCCCCCGGAGTAGTCCCTTACCGCATCCTTGCGCCGATCCCAGAGCTCCACTATCCTCAACACCTCCTCGATCCGCTTCTTTCTTACTGGCCCGGGGATGTTATAGACGAAGGCGTGAAAATTTAGGTTCTGAAGGGCGTTGAGCCTAATGTCCAGGCTGGGGTCTTGAAAAACAAGCCCAATGGAGCGCCTCACCTGATTCTGCTGGCGCACCACATCGAAGCCAGCAAGGCAAGCCCGGCCCGAGGTTGGTTTCATCAGGGTGCAAAGGATATTGATGGTGGTTGTTTTCCCCGCTCCGTTGGGACCGAGGAAGCCAAAGATCTCCCCCTCCTCCACCTCGAAGCTGATGTCGTTCACCGCAACGATCTGGTGAAACCTCTTCACCAGATGCTCCACCTCGATAATTTTTTTCAACTTTTTCGCCCTTGGCCTTTTGGGGGAATGCTCCCTCGGCTCATGCTTTAACCGGTTTTCGGTAGGCGGGGGTGCACCAATGGAGGTATTTCTCGTTTCTGCCCCGCACCACATCGAAATATAAATCCTGCAACTTCTTGGATATCACGCCCACTTTCCCGCTGCCCACCTTGCGGTGGTCGATCTCAAGGACCGGGGTCACATGGGCCGCCGTGCCGGTGAGGAAGCATTCCTCAGCGATGTAGAGCTCGCTGCGGTCGATTGTCCTCTCTATGGTCTCTATGCCCAGTTCGTTGTGGGCCAGCTTGATCACCGTGTCCCGGGTGATCCCCACCAGGATATTATCCCATGGCGGTGGGGTGACAAGCCTTCCCTCCATCACCAGGAAGATGTTCTCCCCGCTCCCCTCAGAGACATGCCCATCCTGAGTGAGAAGTATCGCCTCATCAAGGCCGTTCTCAAAGGCCTCCGTCTTGGCCAGGGCGCTGTTCACATAGAGACCTGTGATCTTGGCGCGGGGCGGGATCATGTTATCGTCGATGCGTCGCCACGAGGAGACGCAGCATTTTATCCCCTTGGTCACATCCAGGTAGGGGCCGAAGGGTGTGACAAAGAGAAGGAAATCGGCCTCCAGGTCATGGAGCCTGACCCCCAATACCTGGGAGCTCTTATAGGCCAGGGGGCGGACGTAGACATCCTCCCGATAGCCATTCCTCTCCACCAGCTCCACGGTAAGCTGGCAAAGCTTATCGATGGTGTAGGGGATATCGATGTTCAGCACGCGACAACTCTTGAGTAGCCTTTGGTAGTGGTCCTTGGAACGAAAGAGATATATCTGCTCCTCCTCACTGTTCCAGTTGCCCCGAATCCCCTCGAAGCAGGCTGTGCCGTAGTTTAAGGCATGGGTCATTATCCCGATCTTGGCCTCAGAGAGGGGGACGAACTTTTTTTGGAAAAAGGCATAGGATAGCATAAAGTTCTCCTTTGTGAAAAGTTAGTGCTAATTATACTAGCTCCGCTTGAAAAAACAACCCCTTTACATCGATGAGAACCCTAGAAGGGGCGCGAGTTGAGCATAGAACTTTGGGGTGTCAGTCCTTCTCCATTACTGAGAATGCCCCAGAGCTTTCTTGACACCGGTCTTAGATGGTCGGGTAGAATGAAACCGTGGGAGCTATGACCTCAGGCTTATATTTGGTCACTTGAGGCCTGAGGGAGCTAGTAGTGAAACCGACCACTAGGCGTGGTCGGTTTTTTTGTTGCTTCCAGGAGGGTTTAGCTAGGGGACAGTGAATATTGTGCTAAATGCGCCCGCTTTGTGCCAGGTTTCGTCATGCGCACGAAAGAACTTGATTTTTCCTGCGTCGGGGAGAGCG
>JBHIBU010000058.1:0-7617 GCA_046759245.1 Dehalococcoidia bacterium
CTTCGAGTTGAGAAAAGCCCTCCTCTCCCTCAAATAGCCGCACTTTTATCCCAAACAACCCCCCTTAGACCGCTGCCCAAAGTCCGAAAAAAGAGCCAAAGTATTGCATTGTGAGCAAAAGTGTGCTATTATCATGCGAAATCAGGTTGCCCCGATACATCGGGGCTTTGAGGGGGGATTGGTTCTTTGTGGACGAAGGCGAATTATTGTCCGTGGAAGAGATGACCAGAATCCTGAAGGTGAGCAAGCCCACCATACAAAGGTGGTGCCGCGACCGGAAGCTCCCCGCGGCAAAGATTGGCAAAGCCTATCGCATCCGAAAAGAGGACCTGGACAGGTGGTACGAGGGGAAGCTCCTCGAGGGAGTGAAGCGATAAGCTTCCTGGGATAAACTCTTGACAATAGATCGAATTCCAGTCTCCTGGTCCCGATTAGATCGGGGCCAGGGGGGTGGGTTTATTTGTGTCGATTTCAAAAGAAAGGGGGTTGAGATGCATCTGATTATCGATGGTTTTGGGGGTAACCCCAGGATTTTAGAGAGCGAGGAGCTTATCCACCAGCTCTTAGATCATTACCCCTCCCGAATCGGGATGACCAAGATAGCCCCTCCCTATGTATTTAGATACCTCGGCTCAAAACCGGAGGATTGGGGGATTTCAGGCTTCGTCCTTATTGCTGAGAGCCATATCAGTATTCATACCTTCCCCGAAAGGTGCCTCGTTAATATAGATGTATTCTCCTGCAAGGACTTCGACTCAGACCAGGTGATCAAAGACATCCAGGCCAAATTCGAATTAACCGAGCTAAGGAGCTACCTCCTCGATAGAGGTTTGGAATACTCCCAGAGTGAGATGCTGGAACTGGAGCGCCTTTAGCTTCCCTTTAAAGGAACAGTATGCAAGAGCACCTTCATACTCCGGTAAAACCATTCTTGATATCGCAAGGATGCTCCCTCTCCGAGCTGGTTCAGAGGATGGGAGGAACCTCCTTCCAGGCGAGAAATCTGGCGCAAGGGGTGGAGATATGGGCCGAGATGCTCAAAGGGGAGGTTACCATCTTCTTTGGACTGGCCGGGGCCATGATCCCCGCGGGAATGCGCCATGTTATGGTCTATCTGATCCAAAACCGCCTCATCGATTGTCTGGTCTCAACCGGGGCCAATCTCTATCACGACCTCCACGAGAGCCTGGGAAGGTTCCACTGGCAAGGTCACCCTTGCTCCGATGACCGGGAACTGGCAGGCTCAAAAATCTATCGCATCTACGATGTGTTTACCTCGGAGGAGGAATTCGACAGGACGGAGGAGTTTGTCACCAACTTCTCCAGTGCTCTGGAACAGGATCGAGCCTATACCACCAGGGAGTATTTCTTTCTCCTGGGCAGAGAGCTCTTAAACCAGGGGAAGGGAGAGGGAGTTCTCACCGCTGCCGCCAAGGCTAACCTGCCCATCTACTGCCCTGCCCTTGGCGATAGCGTTTTTGGCACAGCGCTTGCTGCCATGCGGGTGAAAGGGGGAAAACGACTCCTTTTCGACGTTATCCAGGATGTCATTGAGATGGTCCAGATCGCCTCCTCCGCCAGCTCCACGGGGGTAGTCTTCATCGGCGGGGGAACACCGAAAAATTTTATTCAACAGGCAGAGCTCTACGGTTATATCTTCGGCAAGGAGCTTAAAGGGCATCAATACGCCATCCAGATCACCACCGACTCCCCACAATGGGGGGGACTGAGTGGCTGCACCTTTGATGAGGCCCGCTCCTGGCGCAAGATCACCCCTAACGCCGCCACCGTCACCATAAACTCCGATGCCACCATCGCCTTTCCTATTATGGTAAGCGCCCTTAGCGAAATAAGCGCTGAGGCGATCAAGAACAGAAAGAAGCCAGCCTTCCTCCTGGGAAGAGAATTAACCATCCTCTGAAAAGATGAAAAGGGAATTTTTTTACCCGCGGCGAAACTTCGCTGGCATCCCAGAGCAATATGCGGATCTTGAAACATCGAGGGTGGTGATCCTCCCCATCCCCTACGATAGCACCAGCGACTGGCGCAGCGGCTCCAGGGATGGACCCATGGCCATCATCGATGCCTCCCAATATCTGGAGCTTTACGACCACGAGCTGGATCGGGAGATTCACCTCGCCGGGATTCACACCTTCCCCGAGCTTGCGCCTTCCATGAAGGGCCCAGAACAGACAGTGGAGCGCGTTTACAATGTAGTTAGTGACCTAGTTGGAAAAGGGAGGCTGGTGGCGATGCTGGGCGGGGAACATTCCCTCACCGTGGGCATGGTCAAGGCCTTCAGTGAGAGATTCGACCGCCTCTGTGTACTCCAACTGGATGCCCACGCCGATCTTCGCGATGAGTATCAGGGCACAAAATATAGCCATGCCTGCGTGATGCGCCGCGTGCTGGAGTGCTGCCCCATTGTTCAGGTGGGGCTTCGCACCCTAAGCGCGGAGGAGCACCGTTTCCTGACCCAAAATCAGATGCGCCCCTTTTTCGCCCAGGGCCGCCCCCTGGATCAACCCTCCCTGGATGAGATGGTTGCCGCCCTCTCCGAGGAGGTTTATGTCACCATCGACCTCGATGTTCTCGACCCATCGATTATGTCGGCGGTGAGCACCCCCGAGCCGGGGGGCATGGGCTGGTATGAGACATTGAGGGTGCTAAGGCAGGTGACGGAGCAAAGGCGTGTCGTTGGCTTCGACCTGGTGGAGCTTTGCCCCAAGGAGGGGCCGATCTCCTGCGCCTTCCTCGCTGCTAAACTGGCTTATAAGCTCATAGGATATGCCCTTTCCCCCTAAGCCTCCTCTTTTTGAATTGATCCCTCCCTTTCCCCAAAGGCTTCATCATGTTAAAATGTAATCCCTAGAAAGTATTGATGCCTAAGTAAAAGAGATAAAAAGCCGCCTTGAGGACGAAAAAATGGGCAGAACGATTCAACTGGGCAAAATCTTTGGTATCCCCTTTCGGCTGGACTATAGCTGGTTCATCATTTTCTTTATTATAACGGTGACCCTTTCCCTCTTTTACTTTCCTAGCTCTTATCCCCTTTGGGGCCCATCCTATTACTGGATTGTGGGCATCGCCACCAGCCTTCTCTTCTTCGCCTCAGTGGTGGCCCATGAGCTAGCCCATAGCGCTGTGGGCATTAGAGGCGGCATCCCAGTAAAGAGCATCACCCTTTTCATCTTCGGTGGCGTTGCTCACATAGCCAGGGAGGCAACCCACCCCACCACCGAGCTAAAAATGGCCGCCGCCGGCCCGCTTTCAAGCGTAGCGCTGGCCGCCATATTCTATGGCATTCACTGGCTGAGCAGCGACTTCAGCGTGCATTTGGCAGCCCTAGCCTTGTGGCTCGCCATGATCAACGCCCTCCTCGCCGCGTTCAACATGATACCCGGCTTCCCCCTCGATGGGGGGAGGGTGCTGCGCTCCATAATCTGGCTTGTTACCAGCAACTATGTGCGAGCGACACGCATTGCCACGATGGCTGGATATGGGGTTTCATATTTATTTATCCTCGGTGGCATCGTGATCTTTATCATATTCGGCTTGCTATTTAATGGACTGTGGCTGGTCTTTATCGGCTGGTTCCTCAACAACGCCACCAGGATGAGCTATCGCCAGACCATGCTGCGCGAGGCCCTAAGGGGGTTCACCGCTCGAGATGTGATGAGCCGAGACTGCCCCCTGGTTCCTGGCAACACCACCATCAGGGAACTGGTTCAGGGACAGCTTATGCTCACCACAAGCCAGTGCTTCTTGGTCGCCGAGGGCGAGAAGGTAGGGGGGCTTCTGACCCTGCGCCAGATAAGGGAGGTGCCCCGGGATTATTGGGACATCACCACCGTTGGCCAGGCGATGACCCCGGTGGAAAAGCTGAAGGTGGTCCAGCCCAGCGAAGAGGCTATCGGTATTTTGGAGCGAATGGATGAGGAGAATTTAGACCAGATCGCTGTGGTGGGCGAGGGAAGGGTTTTAGGGATGATCCTCCGCGATAATCTGATGCGGTTTGCCCATAGGCTCAGCGAACTAAGGGGCTAGAAACGGCTGGCTATTTAGTTTACAATTCAAAAATCTCTTCTAGAGGTAAGGGCTTGGATGTGGAAAAATTGAAGGCGATGGTGGCAGCGGAGGTGGATGCTCACCGGGAGGAGCTTATCGAGCTCAGCCTCAGCATTCACCAAAACCCAGAACTAGGGTTCCAAGAGGTAAAAGCATTCCGCTGGCTAACTTCCTACCTTAAGAGAAACACCTTTAAGGTCGAAAAAGGGATCTGCCAGCTGACCACAGCCTTCAGGGGGAGCTACGGCTCGGGGAAGCCGACGGTAGCTCTTGTTGCCGAATACGATGCCCTACCAAAGCTAGGACACGCCTGTGGTCACAACATAATAGCTGCCGCTGCCGTTGGTGCCGCCGTGGCCCTCAGAGGTGCCATCGACCAACTGGGAGGAAGCGTTGTCGTTATCGGCACCCCTGCCGAGGAGCTTTATGCCGCCAAGGCGATCATGCTCCAGAGGGGTGCCTTTGAAGATATAGATGCCGCCATGATGGTACATCCAGGCGTGCTGGATATCGCCGGCACTGAGGCCCTGGCATGTATCACTGTTGAGATTGAGTTCTTCGGCAAGGCGGCTCACGCTGCAGCCCGCCCCGAGGAGGGGATCAACGCCCTAGAGGCGATAATTCAAGCCTTCAACGGGATCAATTCCCTGAGACAACACATCAGGGAGCGGGCCCGCATCCATGGCATTATCACCCAGGGGGGAGAAGCGGCAAATATTGTCCCTAGCTACAGCGCGGGGAGCTTCGTCGTGCGCGCCGAGGACGAGGCCTATCTTGATGAACTAAAGGGAAAGGTGATAAACTGTTTCAAAGCGGCTTCACTGGCTACCGGCGCTCGCTTGGAATATAAGTGGTCGGAGGGCTATTACGCCCCGATGCGCATTAATCTAGCTATGGCGGAGTTGTTCACCAAGAATATAGAGGCTCTGGGGCGTAGGATGCAGCCACCCCTGAGCAGACCCTATGCCAGTACCGATATGGGCAATGTCAGCGCTGTGGTGCCCAGCATTCATCCCTATTTGGCGATAGCACCTCTTGAGGTTATGACCCATTCGCCGGAGTTTTGCTGGGCTGCTGCCTCGGAAACGGGACACCGCGGGCTTCTTGACGGGGCAAAGGCCATGGCGATGACGGTGGTGGATCTAATCGCCCAGCCCGAGACCATGGCCAGGATCGAGGAGGAATTCCTTCAGAATAACGGGGGGGCACCCCGGCTCACCCCGATCGCCGATGAGCGGGGGTCGTGATGGAAGTCTACCTCGGCATCGATGTCGGCTCGGTGACCACAAAATTTGCCGTGCTGGATAGGGAGGACCGGCTTATCACCGCCCTCTACCTGCGCACCCAGGGTAAGCCCATTGCTATGGTGCAGCAGGGCCTTAAGGAGATTGCGCTGAGGCTGCCCTCCGCTGCCCGGATCCGGGGCGTGGGCACCACAGGGAGCGCCCGCTACCTGGCCGGGGTGATTGTCAGCGCCGATGTGATCAAGAATGAGATCAGCAGCCAGGCACTGGCGGCGCTTCACTACGTCCCCGACGTGCATACGGTCATCGAGATCGGGGGGCAGGACTCAAAGATTATCATGATAAGAGGCGGCATCGTCACCGACTTTGGCATGAATACCATATGCGCTGCGGGCACGGGGAGCTTCCTCGATCAGCAGGCTTCACGCCTCGATATCGGGATCGAGGATTTGGGGCCAAGGGCACTGCAGAGCAAAAAGCCGGTGCGCATCGCGGGGCGGTGCACCGTCTTCGCCGAGTCAGATATGATCCATAAGCAGCAAATGGGGCATGGGAGCGAGGATATCATCTACGGCCTGTGCCAGGCCTTGGTGCGAAACTACCTCAACAATGTCGGTCTGGGAAAGGAGATTCTGCCCCCCATCGTCTTTCAGGGTGGCGTTGCCTTTAATGAGGGCATCGTCAGGGCCTTCGAGGAGGCCCTCGATACCAAGGTCATCGTACCCCCCCATCATGAGGTGATGGGGGCCATTGGGGCCGCTCTTCTGGCCCACGAGGAGATGTCGATCCGTGGCAATGGCACAAAGTTCAACGGGTTTGGGGTGGCTAATGCCAATTTTGGCACCTCCTCCTTCGAATGCAAAGCCTGCCCCAGTATATGCGAGGTCGCTCAGATCTTCCTCGATGGCAAGGTGCTCGCCCGCTGGGGAGGGCGATGCGACATATGGGAAAGAACGGCAAGCGGTTGAGGGAAAGATGAGAATCGCGTTGGACGCCATGGGAGGTGAACGTGCTCCCCATGAGCTGGTGAGGGGAGCGGTGGCGGCTTGCCGCGAGAATTATGGGGAGATAGTGCTCGTGGGCAGGGAGAGTGCCCTGAAGTCTGAGCTGGCAAATTACAGCCTGAGAAACTTATCTATTGTTAACGCCGATGAAGTGGTGGATTTTGAGGAGCACCCCGCTCAGGTGATGCGCCAAAAGCAGGACTCCTCCATCGTAGTGGGCATGAACCTCCTCAAAAGGGGCGATGTCTCCGCCTTCGTCTCCGCAGGCAATAGCGGGGCAACAATGGTGGCAGCGCTCCATATCCTGGGGAGCATCGAGGGAATCGAGCGCCCGGCCCTAGGGTTCCTGTTCTCCACCCCGTGGCATTCTGTTCTTCTGCTCGATGTAGGGGCCAACGCCGATTGCAAACCTAGCTTCCTGGTTCAATTCGCCCAGATGGGCAGCGTCTATATGGAAAGGGTTTTCGGTGTCCACCGCCCCCGAATTGGCCTGCTCAGCAATGGAGAGGAGGAGGGCAAAGGAAACCTTTTGGTGCGAGAGAGCCACCAGCTCCTCAAGAACACCAGCCTGAACTTTGTGGGCAACATTGAAGGAAAGGACATCTCCAGCGGGGTCGCAGACGTGATCGTCACCGATGGTTTCACCGGCAATGTGGTGCTCAAGGCTGGCGAGGGGCTTGGCGAGATGGTGTTCCAATCGCTGCGGCAGGTGTCAGCCAAAAGACCCTATTTCAGGATTGCAGCCTTCTTTCTACAGCCTGCATT
This sequence comes from Dehalococcoidia bacterium, assembly GCA_046759245.1. Classification (GTDB taxonomy): domain Bacteria; phylum Chloroflexota; class Dehalococcoidia; order E44-bin15; family E44-bin15; genus JBHIBU01. The sequence continues at coordinate 7,082 of JBHIBU010000058.1, forward strand.
GCGCGCCGCTATCAAGAGTTTGGACTATACAGAGTATGGTGGGGCGCCCCTTCTGGGGGTCAATGGGAACGTGATCATCGCCCATGGGCGCAGCGACGCCAAGGCAATCAAGAACGCGATCCTCATCGCCAAGCAGGCGGCGGAGCAGGGGCTGGTGGAGGCAGTGAGGCAGGTGATAACATAAAGAAAGGAGCAGGTTATGGTAAAGCCGGTCGATGTCAGCGAGGAAACCTTTGATCAAGCTGTGTTTAAGGCGGAAACGCCGATGCTGGTGGACTTTTGGGCCCCATGGTGCCCCCCTTGCCATGCGATAGCCCCCATACTGGAGGAGCTCGCCGGGGAGTACGCGGGGAGAATAGGCATTGCCAGACTCAATGTCGATGAGGCGCCCACCCTTGCCGTAAGGTATGGCGTTTCCCACATCCCAACAATGCTTCTTTTTAAAGAAGGAGAGCCTGTTTCCCAGATTGTCGGCTTGAGACCTAAAGCCGAACTGAAGAAGGCTCTAGATGAGGCCCTCAGCTCATAGAGAGGAG
>JBHIBU010000059.1:0-7433 GCA_046759245.1 Dehalococcoidia bacterium
GCCCAGTAGGCGGATTTGGAGGACGATAGTGCCAAAAAGGGGATACGCCGTCTGTCATTCTTGCGGCAAGAAAATGGAATACTCTGATTGCTCCTATTGGGGGGCTCCACCTGAGGATGCCCGTTGCAAGGTGCTCAGCGGTTGGCTCACAGTCTCCCTGTGGAAGGGGATGGAGTCTGTCGACCATTATGACTTTTGCTCCTTCAGCTGCCTTCAAAGATGGGTAGAAGCTCAAGTCCCTAGAATTCCTGACACATTCCTGGAAGCCTTTAAAGAGGAATGAGCCGGGTGGATTTGGAGAGTAACTCAAGGGAGGGGATCAGGCTTAACCACGCCTTGACCTCCCAAGGGGCCTAATTCCCTAATGTGTGGTGGCAGCGACTGGATTCGAACCAGTGACCTTGGGCTTATGAGTCCCCCGCTCTGCCTCTGAGCTACGCTGCCAGCGACCAAGCATAAATATAGCACAAGCCCCTTGCCGCGTCAACGCCCTTCAGTAGCTGCGGTCACTGGGGATAGAAAAGCGTTTGAGCCTCCTTCCTTAGCTCGGCCCTGAAATCAGGATGGGCGATGGCGATGAGCTCCTCGGCCCGCTCTCTATGGCTCTTGTCCAGGAGACGGGCAACCCCATACTCGGTGACTATGATGTCGGCGAACTGACGGGGTATGGTCACCAAAGAGCCCTTCTCCAGCTGGGGTACGATGGTGGACACCGAGCCTCCTATAGCGGTGGAGGGGAGAAGGGTAATGGCGCGTCCCCCTCTGGCCAAAAGGGCACCGATGTGGGTCTCGGTCTGTCCCCCCTGCCCATTGATCATACGCGGCCCAAACTGGGTCTCGGAGCAGATCTGCCCGGTGAGGTCTACCTGGAGCGAGTTATTGATGGCTACCATGTTATCGTGCTGGGCCACCGTCCTGATGTTGGCCACATATTCCGTGTCGTACTGCTCAAAGGCAGGGTTATCGGCCACGTAGTCGATGTCGTCTGCGTCGCAACCCATGAAGGTAGAGAAGACCGCTTTAGCGGGGTGCAGGGTCTTGTACTTCCCGGTAGCCACCCCTTCCCTCACCAGTAGCGGCAGCCCGGGACAACCCATCTCGGTGTGAATTCCCAGGTCCACCTTGTTGTCGAAGACGCCTAGCTTCACCATGAAGGAGCTGGGACGCCCCACCCCCACCTGGAAGGTATCGCCATCGTTGATTATTTCCCCGAGGTAATGGGAGATATCTATCGCCGCCTCGGTGGGCTCATCCAGCCCAACATGGGGGGCAACGAAGTCACCGCCAACTATCTTACAGATATTTAAGATCTGCCTCAAGGCGAAGGGGGGATACCTTCTCAGCTTCGCCCGAACCTCTTCGGGCCCCTTTTTGAAGAATATCTGGCACATCTCCTGCCATTCCTCTACACTGAATTCGGGCCCCACCTCCGGCTCGACAAAATAGTCCACCTCCGAGATGTGAATATAATTTGTGCCGTAGGTCCTGATGGCGTTCTCATCGATCTCGGCGATAACTTGCTTAGCCCTTTTGGCATAGCTTCTCTTGTTCCACATGGTGTGGCCAAAGCTGCAGAAGCCATGCTTATCCGGGGGCGAAAGCGGCGTCATCAGGACGTCTATCTCCTTGCCCCTGCCCTCCGGCCTGTTCTCATCAAGGCCCTTAAACCTGAGCGAGAAGAGGTCGGGCAGGTAATCCGTTCTCTTCTCATCCATGGCTGAGCGTGCCTGCGCTCCAATGAAGACTTCGATCATGGTGGAAAAGGAATCCTCCATTCCCGGCGACCACCAGCCGGGATTAAATGCCGGAGCCGATGCCAGGAGGCGCACGTTCTTGAGCTCGGCGACGCGAGCGGCGAGCGCATTCTGTAGAATCGCAGGCTGGCTCGGCAGGGGGAGCATGACCAGGTCCCCGGACTTCACTATCTTCACCGCCTCCTCAGCTGAGACCAGCTTCCTTTTGTATTCCGTCTCCCAGTCCATAGCTTACCTCCTCAAGAATTGCTAGCTTGCCCCGGGGAAAGTTGCTCCCGCAAGATATAATTTCCCCTTTGAAGTCTTCCCATTGGTATCGAACATGTTTAAGGCTGACCAGCAGGGCTAGGGATCGGTCCACCGAGCCGGTCAGCATCAGCGGGGCGTGGAGCCCAAAGGCTTTGAAACCTATAATACTCCACGACTTTCTTTAACGCCTTAGCCCCCCGCTCAAAGCTGGGGAAGCTGGGGATACCTCTTTCCACTAATTTTTGTTTCGCCTCCATGGCTTCGGTTTCGGCATGAGCAGAGATAAGGATGGTGAGAAAGGGCTTGTTGGACCTCGCTTTGTAGAGGGCCACAGCATCGATCAGGTTGTCGAAGAACGGAGTAATGAATCTGGCTATTCGCGTCAGGAAGGCAACCGACAATTCCAGAATTACCGAGTCAACGTTCTCATCCTCGTTGAGGACATCGATGCACCTTATGATGTTGTCCATAGGCATGAGATTGGAGCTTATATCCAGGGGATTTCGATAGCTGCTCCCGATAATAGTGAGGAAGGAGGCAAATTCCTGATAGGACCTCTCGCTGAGCAAGGGGATCTCCATCCCCGCTTTGGCGAAGGCATCTGTGATCACCACCGATTGCCCACCGGTCATGGCACAAAGCCCCACCCTCCTCCCCGTGGTCGGTTTCAGGTAGAGCAGCGCCTTTATGGTATCAACCATTTCCTCAAGGCTATCCACCTTGATCGCCCCGCATTGCTTAATCAGAGCATCCCAAACGAGAGGGGACTCCGCCAAAGAGGCGGTATGGGACGCTGTCGCTCTGGTTCCCTCTTCAGTCTCCCCCCCTTTCCAGATGAGCACAGGCTTCCTCTTGGCGATCTCCCTAAGCGAGGTGAAGAACTGCCTCCCCTTCCTCACCCCCTCTATATACATGCCGATCACCTTGGTATCCTCATCCTCGGCGAGGTACTCCATATAGTCGGTGCAATCGAGAACCACGGCGTTGCCATAGCTTACAGATTTAGAGACCTTGATCCCGTTGAGCGCCCCCACCAGGCTAAAGAAGGTGGCATGGGTGCCACTCTGGGAGATGAAACCTACCGGGCCGCCATCGCCGTAGTATTGATCCACGTCGTGGCGCAGTCCGATTCTGGGGTTGAAGATGCCCACACAATTGGGTCCAATGAGGTTTAAATCGGCCTCTCTGGCCATCTCCGTGATGACCTCTTGTAGCCTGATCCCCTCCTCAGTATTGGTCTCAGCGAATCCGGAGGTGAAGAACATCACTCCCCCCACCTTCTTATCGATGCAGTCCTTTACGATCTTGGGGGCTACTGCTCTGGGCACGGCAGCGATAACATAATCCACCGGCTCTGGGATATCGAGAAGGCTGAAGTAGTTTTTGACCCCCAGTGCCTCGATCCCCGGCAACTCCTTTTCATCGACCTGAACCGAGTAAACCCTTCCCTGAAAGTTAGCCAGGCTCCTCAGCCACATATAGTCCATCTCTCGCTTGTCGCCGACCACAGCCACAGAGCGCGGGTTAAACGCGCGATCGAGCTTTCTTACAATGTCTTTCAATCTGGCCCTGTTACTCAGCTTCAAGGATCACCCGAGCATCGACAGCCAGAGCACCATCGCTATAGGCGAAGATCGGGTTGATGTCCAGCTCCTTTATCTCTGGCTTACGCTCCACAAAATCGGAAACCTTAAGCAGAAATTCCTCCAGCACTGCGATATTGGCCGGCTCCTGCCCCCGATATCCCTCAAGGATGGGGTATCCCTTTATCTCCTTGATCATCTCGTGAGCGTCCCTCCTTATTAGGGGGACGATGCGGAAGGAGACATCCTTAAGCACCTCCACCAAAATGCCGCCAAGCCCAAACATGAGCACCGGGCCAAACTGAGGATCCTTGGACATACCGATGATCACCTCCGTCCCCGGCCTTGCCATGTTTTGAACCGATACCCCTTGAATATTAGCGGTTGGCTCATGAGCCTTTATCGCGGAGATGATCTCATCGAAAGCCTTAGCCACCTCCTCCTCGCTATTCAGGCTCAGCTTCACCCCTCCGGCATCGCTCTTATGGAGGACATCGGGGGAGACTATTTTTAGCGCCACTGGGAAGCCGATCTCCCTTGTGAGAGAGAGCGTCTCCTCCTTTGTCCGGGCAAGTCTTATCTCGGTGATATTTATCCCCGCCTCTTTCAGGATTTGCTTCGATTCCAGCTCTGTTAGGTATGTCCTCCCCTCTTTTCTCGCCGCGCTGATTATCTCGTCCACGACCATGAAGTCTTCCTCCTTAATAGTCCCCAACACCCGTGCCTAATTTCAAATGTAAAGGCTCGCAAACGGCATTGCGGCCAAGAAAGGCCTCTTTGGCGGCCCCGAGGGGATTTGAACCCCCGATCTCTACCTTGACAGGGTAGCGTGTTAGGCCGCTACACTACGGGGCCAGAGGCTTGGTCGAAACTGGGGCCAAAGGCTCGATTCCGCATTGTATCAATTGCAAGCCTACCTTGTCAAGCTAACCCTCTTCTGGTAAACTTCTTGATTGAGGGTGCTAAGGTTGAGGTGTCAAAATGGGTGGCCGAGATTATCGACGGCGGGAGTCAAAGAAGCCCAAAAAGGGGGCCAAGAAATCGGTAAGCAGCACCGTGCTTCAACCCCCGGTGACCATTGAGGTGATTAAGAAGAGGAAGAAGGCGAAGGGCGAAGAATAATGGCAGCCTACCAGAGGCTCTATAGAACCGGGGAGCTGGCAGAGAGGGTCGATCGCGCTCGGGCCATCCTCCGGAACTGTGAGCTTTGCCCCCGCCGCTGCCGCGTCAACAGGCTCGGGGGCGAGACGGGCATGTGTCGCACCGCCGATGTGGCCGTGGTCTCAAGCTGCGGGCCCCACTTCGGTGAGGAGGCGCCCCTGGTGGGAATTCATGGCTCGGGGACGATCTTCTTTACTCACTGCAACCTGAGATGCATGTTCTGCCAGAATTATTCTATCAGCCAGTTGGGTGAGGGGAGGGTAGCCAGCAGGGGGGAGATAGCAGAAATGATGCTCTCCCTCCAGCAGCGGGGCTGTCACAACATAAACCTGGTCACCCCCACCCATGTCGTCCCCCAGGTCCTGGAGGCACTGCTGGTGGCGGTAGGATTGGGGCTCTCCGCTCCTCTGGTCTATAACTGCGGCGGCTATGAATCGCTGGAAACCCTGAAGCTTCTCGATGGTATCGTCGATATCTACATGCCCGACATGAAGTATTCCCATGAGGGAAACGCCCGAAGATTCTCCGGGGTCAAGGAATATCCCTCGGCGAACCGGGCGGCGGTAAAGGAGATGCATCGCCAGGTTGGCGACCTGGAGGTGGATGAGCGGGGTGTCGCCAGGCGGGGCCTCCTCATCCGGCACCTCGTTTTGCCCAATGGCATCGCCGGAACCGAGGGGGTGGTGCGCTTCATCGCCGAGGAGATCTCCCTCAATACCTATCTAAATGTGATGGCTCAGTACTATCCCTCTCATCGTGCCTTCAAAATCCCTCCGCTTTCCCGGCCCCTGACCAGGCAGGAATTTGCTGAGGCGGTGAATCTGGCTCGGGGGTATGGACTGGAGAGGTTAGATGGGGTCAGACCTCATTCCCTGGCCAGGCTCCTCTAGCTATAAAAGGGTTAGCAAATGTGCGAGCAGGCAGGTCTCCACGCAATCGTGCATGGTCTTGTTCAGGGGGTAAATTTTCGCTATTTTGTCCTGCGCCACGCCAGAGACCTCGGGCTCACCGGCTATGTAAGAAACCGCCTCGATGGTGCAGTGGAGGTAAAAGCTGAGGGGGAGAGGGAGAAGTTGGGGCAGCTCTTGAGGCATTTGGAGGTGGGACCACGCGGGGCATGGGTGGAGCGGGTGGAGGCGAATTGGTCGGAATATAGCGGAGCCTATAGCCACTTCGAGGTAAGGTTTTAAGCTTCTCTCCTTCTCACTGAGATCTCCAGGCTCCTTATTCTGTCCACGCCCCGAAGCGCCGATACCATGCCCATCAGGGTACTGCTGATGAATTGTTTAGCGAAGGGATTGAGGGGGACTGGGGAGCCATTTATGAAGAGCACCGTATCCTCTGCTGCCCTTTTGGCGATCAACCTCTCTTCGATGAAGCTGGCGATCGCTGAGACATCGTCCCAGGGGAACTGAGGCACATCAGCATCGAGGGGCTCGTCGCTGACGATGGCAAGGAGCTCCTCGGGGGGACAGAGAAGACCCTCCTTCAGCTCCTTGCGGTGCACCTCGATCTTGGGGGCAGAGCCCCTTTTAAATCCCTCGCTGAGTACGATGTCAAAGTCCTCGCCGATGAGTCGCAACACCTCCTCGATGCTGGCATCGTGGTCCCCAGGCTTAATCAGGGCGATCTTTCGCGGGGAGCTGATGACCACGGCATCGCTTCCCGATTGTGCGTGTCGCCAGCTATCCTTGCCCGACTGATCCAGTTCAAAATCTCGATGGACGTGTTTTATGGTGGCAACGCGATAGCCACGCCCCTTCAGCTCAGCAACCAGGCGTTCCACCAGGGTGGTCTTGCCCGCGTTCGATTTGCCCACTATAGAAACAACGGGTAGCATTTTTCGAATTCTCCTTTTTCTGGCATCCTCACCATCGCATCGGTGTTTTCAGATCCTGCATAGAATTCGTCTCGTTTATTCCTCCATCCAGTCGAGCATGAGCACCTGAACCCTTTCCCCCTCATTGACCGTCCTCACATCCTCGGGAACGATGACAAGCCCGTTGGCTCTGGCCATGGAGGTAAGGATGCCGGAGCCCTGGGGTCCGCTGAGCCGGGCGAAGTATCGATCGTCCTCCCTTCTCACCATCGCCCGGGCGAAGATGCGGCGGCCGTCGGTATTCTCCAACCTGCCCTCCAGAATCGCCCCGACCATCGGCCTTGAGAGGTTCTTTTTCCCCATCATCTTGAGGATGGCGGGGCGAGCGAAGAGCTCGAAGGTGATCATGGAGCTCACAGGATTCCCGGGAAGCCCCAGATGGGGCATGCTTCTCCCCCCATCCCCTTTGATTACGCCAAAGGCCAGGGGTTTGCCTGGCTTCATCCGCACCGTCCAGAAGGAGATGTCCCCCATTTTTGCCAGAACATCCTTCACCAAGTCGTACTCCCCTACGGAGACCCCTGCCGAGGTGACCAGCATGTCTGAATCGAGGGCCTCCCTTATCTTGTCTTCGATCTCCTGGACCTCATCCCTGGCGATGCCCAGGACCCTGGGGATGCCGCCGTAGCGGAGCACCTGGGAGGCGATGCTGAAGCTATTGCTGTTATAGATCTTCCCCGGGGGAAGCGGCTGATCGATTGCCACCAGCTCATCGCCGGTGGCAAGGATGGCCACCACGGGGCGGCGAATCACGCCTACCATCGCTTTCCCTATGGAGGCAAGCACCCCGATCTCTGCGGGGCGGAG
>JBHIBU010000060.1:0-7427 GCA_046759245.1 Dehalococcoidia bacterium
TAATGACAGACCAATACCCACCGTTCCGCCTTTGGGATTAGCGCTCGTCGGCAGGCTGGTAAGGTTCTCTCTCACGTGAGACCGATTGGCTCGGACCCCTCTACGCCTCCCTCCTCTTAATCAGGAAGTGGATCAATATTGTGAGAAGGACCACGCTACCGATTATCCCCCCGATTATTCCCACCATGAGAGGCCAGTTGAAGGGTGGGGGAGGAACTGGAGGTGGTGGAGTCGGGATAGGTGTAGGCGTAGGAGCCGGGGTTGGGGCGACTGTCGGTATGGGTGGTGGAGCGGGCGTCGGCGTGGGTGGCGGCGGTGGTGAAGGGGTGACACCAGGCGCACCTCGGCGCCGGCCGCCACCGCCGCCACCTGGAGGTGCTGGTGTCGGCGGTGGCGGAACTCTTAGCACCAGTCTCCCTTCGCTTGACCCTACGTAATAGGAAGCCCCACCATCTATCAGGGGCGTGGTGAAGTCTTGTAAGGCCTCGGGGACGTAGGGCTGAGCCCTGTCAGCACTGAAATAAACCAGGCCCCTCCTTGGGGGTAGCAGATAGAATGACAGCATCTGCTGATAGCGTGAGTCACCCTGTAAGGATGGCCTATCCAGGGCAGCAGCGAGGACACCTGCCGGGAAGCCCACCAGCAGGAAATCGTTATCATCGGTGAACTGGCTCTCGATTCCGGATATGCCAACATCTTGCAAGGCACCAATTAGCGTCCCCATCTTTGCTAGCGCCTGATCATAGTCCGCAACCTCGAAAATAAGCAGTTGGCCCTGCCCAGCTTCGTCGGGCAGTCGAGCCCAGGCGAACTCACCCTCAGTCCAGCCAAACACGTCCTCATCAAGGTTAGCATGCAGGCCGAGCTCAAGCAGTATGGAGGCATCAAGGCCAAGCATGGGCTGGACCAGGTCGAGCAATCCCGACCCCTCTAGATCCTGCAGCGCCTGCCGCCATTGATCCTCGTTAGCTGTGAGTAAGGGCCGTACCTCGTGCCACCACGCATTCAAGTTTGAGTCCGTGCCATAGGCGATGGCATCGCTGGGAACGAACTCAGCCGTAGCTAGCGAGTTGGTCACACCGGGAGCAAGGGGGAAAGTATCGCTGGGGCTGTAAAAATCGACTTCAGCCCCATCATTCAGGCTGGAGAAGGAGATGCCAGTATAGGCCGGGGTAAAGGGCTGAAGCACATCAAAGACCGGTGAGCCGCAGAGAGACAGGATCCCCTGGAGTACGAAAAGCACAGCGACAGGCCCAGCCAAGGCCTGCAAAGAGGGAAGGTACGGCGCTATGGCATCACACACCGCTGGGGCGCTGGTGGGAAGGCGCGCCCCGCTGATGTAGCCCAGGCCCATGCGCGCAGCGGGGAGATTGGATTGCACATCCGTAAAGTTAGCGTTATTGCTCAATGGCGATGGGGCGCTATCGGGGATGCTGTTCACAATGGTTTGAAAATCGGCCAGGGTGACATTACCGATTGCCCCCAGCAGGTAGCAATCGTCACCGTTACACCCGGTTGCATAATACTCGGTCTTGGTTTCGTCGCCTAATGATCTCTCGACCCTGGTAGCCCCATCAACCTCTGTGCGCGTCAGTTCTCCACCAGGCCATATTTCTAGGGCCGAAAGCAGCAAGGTGAGTAAGTCTTCCGGCTCCTGCCCGGGCGGGACTTGGATGAAGAAGATCACACCGGCGCTGGCACCAGTGTAAAGCGTTGCCGTTGCCAGTTCCGGGCCCACCAGTCCTGTTACATCCTCAATGCCTCCCAGAATACCAGCCACAAAGCTACCAAACCTCTCCTCTACCTCCTGTAAAATGGGATCTCTAGAGAGGCCGACGAGGTGGGCAAAACCTGTCGACTGGCTCAACCCTGGTTTGAGATTGAAGCTGAAATAGGCATCGGTGTTGCTGGCGAGGAACCTGCTCGTCTGCTCACCGCCGACGGCCTCGGTGGAAGGCTGATACCAGCCAGCGCCGAGAGCAACAAACGACAGCAGAAAGATGATGGCCATCACCGGATTAATGATACGAAGTGCTCTCGACTTATGGTCACTACTATGCATCTCCCACCACCTCTACAATGGTTGACTGTGCCATAACCCTACCGCTCCCACCCAGCCCTATCATGGAGGACAATGGAGATAAAACCAGGGCCCCTACGAGTTTGACTATGTCTAGGCAAGGGCCATAAATCGGATAACCTTATCCTATCTCTCAAGAACTGTCAATACGTTTTGCTCGTCCAGCGAAAAAAGGGCCCAAAAGGATGACCCAAACGGTTCTTGACAAATACAAGAATACCCTGTAGTATACATAACGTGATATCAACAGTAACGACTACAACAACCACGGTGACCACGGCGTCAATCGCTATAGTGGCTGTGTTAGGGATTGCGGCGGTCGTCATCCTGATCCTTTTTCTGATAACCAGGGAGCTGGCCACTGCCAGCGATGGGCCGAGGTTCAAATTACTTGGTAGGCATCTCAATGCGGGCATCGTCCCTCTGTTAATAGTTTTCGGCATGATAGTAGCGATGAAGGTTATGGAGGTCCTCTCCTAGAGAATAAAGGGGGTTATCAGATACAAGGTGATATTGGCTATGCCATGGGACAGGGTCACTCCAAAGAGTGATCCTGTCCTTTTTACTACCCAGGCGAAGAAGAGGCCGATGACAAAAACGAAGACCACGTCTATTGGCGAAAGGTAGCCGATATGGAGCGCTGCGAAGACGGCGCTTATATAGAGCAAGCCCGGCGTCCCCATCACCTCTAAAGAAGGCCGCTGCATCACTCCCCGAAAGAGGAGTTCCTCAGCAAAGCCGGTGGCCACCAGCATGATGAGAGCTGGCAGCAATACGCTCTGCCAGGTAAAGGCAGCGATCAGGGGCTCAGGTCTCAGAATGTAGAATTCCGCCACCCCAAAGAAGACTCCTGTTGCCGCGACAAGTAGCTGGATGGGCATTCTGCCTATGATGAGGCCAACCTCGGAGCGACGATAATTCAGCATCCTGATGATGACAAAGGTGGCTGCAAATAGGGGAATGGCGACGATTAGATACCAATAAATCTGGGGGAAGTCAGTCAAGGGCATGGAGAGGCTCAGTACCCTTATCAATGGGGCAAGGGAAAGGGACAAGAAAAGCCTACGGTCTGAAGGCTCCCTGGTGAGGGAGGCGTGCAATATTAAAGCGACGAGAATAATGGCGTGAAATACAATTCCGCCGATGGGATTACCCAGAGCGGTGACCAGCTCAGCACCGGCGATGGCGAGAAGATAGAGAACCCAGATCATTGCACCGCGAATATGGCTATCCTTCCCAACTTTAAGCCCTTATCTCCGTAAGCTAGTGAACCTCAGAGCTGTAGCTTTGCAGCCTGGCATCTTGCCGATTGATTTTCCAGCAGGACCTGGAGACTATGGCCTGACCTTTGGCATCAGTCCCGCTTGTGCAGGCATTCGACCAACATTGTAAAACTCACCTCACCCTCTCGCTACCGCCTAAGGGCCGAAATCATAAGGACGGAAGGGTCAGTTTTGAAGACCCAAAAGGGTAAAGGCAAGAGAGGAGAGGGCCAGGGCTAAGGCAAAGGCCGATGCCAAGTGCCCGAAGCAACTGGCGATGGGGCTCTAAAATAAGGGCCGGGTATCTTATGGATGCCAAGCCTCTTTTTGTGCCCGGTTGAACATTCTGGACAATCGTTTAACCGTGCCTGTTAACGGGGCTGCGGCGGATGCTATCGCTCGCAGGGCAACCAGGGCGACGCCTGAATGTCCTCGGTAACCTTTTGGGTGATGAGCAGCAATCAAACGGCTGAGCCCGCCAACGAACTTTTGCCCCTGGAGCAACACGATACCTAGGGCAAAGCCCAGAGCTAGGTTGCTGGTAGCGAGAGCAACCACAGCGATCAGGATAGCTACCGCTATATTGAGCCATCCCTGGAGATCACGCGCCAATAAAGCGTGTTGCAGACCCACAAACGCCACCATAACGCCTAAAATAGGATACGGAATCAAGGAAAGGAGCGGTAATAGATTGCCATCGAGAAACAACGCTAGGCCTAAGAAGACGGAGCCAATCATGAGATTGGCGCCTCCGGTTCTAGCCCCCAGCTTAAAGTGAGCTGTAACACCCCCGGAGCCGTGGCATACCCCTATCCCTCCCAGCGCACCTGCCGCTAAATTCGCCACTCCCGTGGTGGTCACAAGGCTTTTATGCGTCACCCGCTGAGCCTTGTCGCCAAAGTAAGACCTTGCCGTGTCGGCAGTAGCGAAAACAGCGTTACCCAGAGTGAGCGGCACCTGGGGTAGGACCAATATCAGTAGGGCAGTGCTGAAATCTGAAAGGCTGGGCAGGCCAAGACTAGGAAGCGCTAAGCCCAGCCTGAGCTGCGCCAGCCCTTCAATGGGCCCCAAGAAAGCGCCTGCGCCCAAGCCAAAGGTGAGTATAACAAGTGAGGCTGGTAGCCACCGTTTGCGCAAGAAAACTATTAGGAGGATACCAGCGGCTATAGCCAATAGCCAGCCAACAGGCACGTCGAGAGAAGAGCTGAGGGAAGCACCCTGGCCGCCAATAAAGACCTGCGACTTATTGGCAAGAGCAACCCCAGCTTTAATAAGGAGGAGTGCAATGCCGAGCTGAATGCCTCGAATTATCGCCTTAGGGAATAGCTTGGCAACAGCGGTGATGATCCCAGTGAGCGCCAGGAGAAGAAGCACCACGGCCATTAGTAGCCCTGAAGCAGCAATGACACTGGCGGACAAGCCAGTTGCAATAGCTATGGCCGCTACAGCTTTAAGGGGCTGCACAGGCATCGGTATCCTATAATAGAGCCCAGTGAATATGTAGGCTAGCCCCACTACTAGAAATGCGCCGGTAGAGCTCACATTGTTCACAACTATGAGTGCGACGAGGAGGGGCAAGAGTATACCTATATCGCCAAGGGCACCACTGAGTTCCCAGAGAGTGAACCTAAACGACTTAACCTGCATCCCCTCTATCCCCCAACCTCAAGCAGAGCTCGACCCACCAGGGGTAACCCCATCTCCAGATGATGTCGCTGGGGCTTCCTGTTCACAGCCAGTTGTATAAGCCCTTTGATGTAGGTACCGTCTGCCCCCATTCGCAAAGCCAATAACAAGTCCATTCCCCCTTCTAAGAACGGACAGGGCTTGAGAGTTGCCGCAGCGCCGAGCCCTAGCCCGTTGCATTCATAGCAGAAGCGACACACTCATAGTTTCGTCGCTGCACTCAAAATGCTGACCGCTAGGTACACAATACTGACTCAGCAAGTTGCAATGTTAGGTGACAGCTGAGATAATCGATTTCCCCATCCCTTAAGATTAAGAATGCCGGCTTCCTCGTCTCGGTCAGCCGGCAAAACTCATCCTCTCTGGGACTGAGTCTTTACAGTAAGCCATCAATTACCTCAAAGATCCAGCCCCAACCCATTCTCCTTTCCAAGCACGAGGAGGCAGAGTTGTTTCCTTCCCTACCCGAAACGGCCCACTAGCCCATAGGCAACGCCCTTAGGTCTGAGGGCTCGGAGAAGTTTGATATTGACTTTTCCTTTCTCCTTCCTGAGGAGGTGGTGTGCTATCCCGGGGTTTGGCAAGCTTATCTATTATACCCTGCGCAACTCCCATAGTCCATTGCCAATAGCCCCGCCAACCTGGGACAGCTTGTCCCCTCGAGGACGATCATATGGTAGAGCCGCTTTGCGGGTCGGCTTTGCTTTCACAGGTCTATCAGGCCCCTAATGATCCTTCGGTCACAACAAATCCAACCCTCTGTCACATCGGCCAGCCCATCATAAAAGCCAGAGGTATCGAACCTCCTGATATTTTGGCATAAGGCAGGCACCCATCCTGCCAAATGTTCCTTCAAAAAGGCATCTTCCTCTTTCAGCAAATCCTGACCCCCTTTTTCAGTTTGCCACGCCAGGGCTTCCCTTTGACAAAGGAAACGCATGAAGTCCAGTTCCAAAGCGATGTGATCAGGAGGTTCGTTGTTCTGTCCTTTCAGCCGAAAACGGCGATACGTCTGGGTCACTTGATCCGTAGACGGACCGTAAACAAGCCCACTGTCCACGTATACAGACTCGTAGGGCGGAGGCGGCGAGTGAAAGCGATTCAATCCCCGGAAAAGCCGGGTGAATTCTACACCCAGAGCAATGAGGAGCTCTTCCGGGGGTTGAGAGCCGCGCCTTTCAAGCCAAGCCCCCAGCTTCCTCAACCCCCGCTTCATCATCACAGGAAGGGCCCTTTGGGGAAGTTCTGTTTCCAGGATCCCCCAGGGGCGAAACAGCTCCAGTAGCTGCTCATCCGCCGGCCTGGCATAGCCTATAGCTAGGGCCCTATATATCCGGGCTCGGCTCCGTGCCAGCTCTGAGCGAGGCGGCGTGGCCGCCACTGGCAGGACTTTGCTTTCACTTGTTCTGACCATTTGCACCTTCAAATCGGGCACCTCTAGGGGTGCCTGTCTGGAATCAACTCGTAAACCACTGCGGAAATGAAAATAACCATCACGCCTAGAACAAATATCCCCGCGGCAAAGGGCAGGCGGGGGTTGCTGATGACCGGGCTCGACGTGGGGCCTATGGGCGCAGCCAGAAAGAAGCCGGCCACAGCCAGGGCAAGGCCCACCAGCAAGGTTAGAGCGAACATCCACTTCCGCATCACGTACCTCCTTGAGCACTTTCCGGAATCTCCAATATGGGGAACACTTTCATGAACACGACGTAGAGAAGCGTCCCCAGGGCGAAAAAACCTAAGATGATGGCGTACTCCACCCACGTGGGTGAATATGAACCGGGAAGGTAAGGCAGCGGGGTGCCGTGAGTCTGAGACGGGATCACAATGAGATAGCGTTTCCCTATAGCTGCCAGGTTGACCGCCACCCCGGCGAGGACGATCAGGGGAAGGCTATAGCGGCGGGTGACAAACTGCAGGAACAGATAGACGGAGGGGACGACTAGCAGCCCCACCGAGAGCCAGAATAGCCAGGCGTACCGCCCGCTGAGCAAGGCAGCGGTCACAATCGCCTCGCGGTAATGAGCGGCATAGATGGACGGGAACAACTCCACCACCAAGAAATAAAGGTAGATGAACGTCACAATCCACAGTGAATTGCCCAACCAGCGAAACACCTCCTGTCTGAGCTGCGCCTTGAGCCCCAGCACCTGCCTGATCAGGGCAGCGACGACGATGAGAAGCCCGATGCCGGACACGGCGGCCAGGACCACAAACCCAGGGGCCTGGAGGGCACTGAACCACCCCGGCCGCCCCACCTGGATGCCGAAGACAAAGCCCAGGGTGGAGTGGGCGATAACCAACAAGGGGAGAATGGCCAGCGCCAGCCACCACGAGGTATGCTTATGCCGTTCTCTCTCCTCAGGGGTATCCCGATACCCGGCTGCCCACAGCCGATA
>JBHIBU010000061.1:0-7363 GCA_046759245.1 Dehalococcoidia bacterium
GTAAGAAGCCCCCACAGCATACCCGGCGATGATCATGCCCTCGATAACCGATTGGGGGTCGCTCTCCAGGATGGCTCGATCCATAAAAGCGCCGGGGTCTCCCTCATCGGCATTGCAGATCACATATTTCGGCACCCCTTCGGCGTTGCGGCATATCTGCCACTTGTCCCCTGTGGTGAAGCCAGCGCCACCACGCCCCCTGAGCCCAGACCTTTTGATCTCCTCGATCACCTCCTCCGCGGTCATCCCCAGGGCCTGGACCAAGCCGCTATAGCCATCGCTGGCGATGTACTGGTTTATATCCTCGGGGTCGATATAGCCACAGTTTCTCAGCAGGACGCGAGTTTCATATTTGAACCTGGGTTGATCGAAAATGGTGGGGATAAGCTCGTTCTCCTCCAGGGCGCCCAGGGCAAACTCGAAGCAGGGGTCGTCGCCCAGGATAAAGTCTTCCACCAGCCGTGACATAACCCCTTCAGTCACGTAACCGTAGCAGATGGGGGGAAAGCCTGGCTTGGTTATGACCACCAGCGGCTCGGCGTAGCAGTAGCCCATACAACCAACCTCGGTCACCCTGGCCTTAATGTTTCGCCGCACTAGTTCATCGTTAACCGTTTTGAGCACATCGAGGGCGCCGGCCGCCCTGGCGCAGGTGGCTGTGCCGATGAGGATGTGAGGCTCTTCGCTTTGCTTTATCGCTTCCCGCTCCCAGAGGGCACGACCGCTGATCTCCTGAAATGCCCCCGAAGCCCTAACCCTCACTCTCCCTTATCCCCTTTCTTCTCAAGCTCAAAGGATAGCAAAATACCGTCCACCCTTGTCGGCGTCACCTTGCCATGGACATTCTCATCGACCACGCTCACCGGAGCCACGGCGCAGCAGCCAATGCAGGCAACCCTCTCCAGGCTGAACTGGCGATCGGGGGTAACTTCCCCTACTTTAATGCCTAGCTTCCTCTCCCAAGCCTCCAGGATGATGCTACCACCCTTTACATGGCAGGCCGTTCCCAGGCAGACCTTTATCGGGTGCGTCCCCGGGGGGATGAGGCGAAATTGATTATAGAAGGTGGCAACACCATAAACCGAGATCTCGGTGAGCCGCATAAATTTGGCGATCTCCCGGATCGCCTCCCTGGGTAGGTAACCAAACCTGGCCTGAGTCTCCTGCAAAAGGGGGATAAGATTCCTCCTCTCCCCATTGTATGCTCTGATTATATCCGACGTTTGATGCTTTATCAGCTCCTCTTCATTGGCCAATAACTCACCCACCTTGTCCTTTTCTGGTAGCATTTCAAGCTCATTATACCATAGGAAGGGCCGCTTTTGACAAAGGGGAGCCATTGGTGTAATCTATTCTGCTTCCATCGAATTTAGGGAGGTCGAAATGTCTTTAAGCTTTGAGGTCAGCGCTGAGCAAAAGGAGTTGAAGGCGGAGGTGGCGGAGCTTGCCCAGAGGCTTAGCTCCAAGGTCGATGACTGGGAGCAAAGGAGCGTTGCCCCCAGAGAGCTATTCCAGGAGTTGGGGCAGAGGCGCTGGATGGGTCCCATCGTGCCTCTGGAATACGATGGAATGGGGAGAGGGGCGATGGAGTACTCCATAATCAGTGAGGAGCTGGCCAGGTTTGGGCTCTTTGGTCCCCAACCCACCATTCAGGCGGAGAAGCACCTGCTGGCCTCCGGCACGGAGGAGCAGAAGGCGAGCTATCTGCCCAAGCTAGCCCGAGGGGAGTACATAGCCGCCGTTGCCATCTCGGAACCGAAGGTAGGCTCTAGCTTTGAGTTGATGGAGACCACGGCGGTTAAGAGGGGGGATAGCTATATATTGAACGGGCATAAATCCCACATCAATTTTGCTGCCGATGCCGCCATAATGCTGCTCTATGCCAAAACGGAGGACGGTCTCTCCATTTTTATTGTTGAAAGGAGGACCCCGGGCATTAGTTTCAAGAAGGGCGACCCTATAGGGCAGAGGATGCAGCCCATCTACGATTTCAGCCTTAAAAATGTCGAGATCCCAGAGACGCGCTTACTGGGCAAGGCTGGTGACGCAATTGCCACCTTCTTCGCCACTTTCAATCTGAGTCGCATTGGCAACGCCTCCTGTCTCATTGGACTGGCCAGAGGGTCCTTGGAGCAGGCCATCGAATATGCTAAGGAGAGAAACGTGGGCAGAAACCTGGTGACCGATTTCCAGGGCATTCGCTGGATGGTAGCTGAGCTGGTGACCAGGATTGAGGCGGCAGTCCTTCTTCGGGACAAGGCAGCTTGGCTCGAGGACGAAGGTGTTGAGCACGCCCTGGAGACGGCTATGGCAAGATATTATGCCGCAGAGGTGGCGGAGGATGTCGCCTCTAGGGTCTTCTCCCTGGTGGGGGGCTGGGGTTGTTACCGAGAGAGGCCCTTCGAACGCTTCTGGCGGGATGCAAGGGTGGGGAAATTGGCTGGTGGCTCATCGGAGGTGTTGAAAAACCTGATCGCAAGACGGGTGCTGGGCAGGGAGCGGGGACCAAGTTCTTGACAGGGCTATATAACCCTGCTATAATCCACATTGTGGTAAATTGAATCTTAGGGGGGAACAATGGTTAAAAAAGGTCGTAAGCTAGGTAGAGGGGTGGCCATAGTTGGCGCTGGAATTTGCAAATTTGGCACCTTGAAAGGCAAATCGAGCCGCGATATGTTTGTGGAAGCCTTCGATGATATGAAGGCCTCCGTAGATAAGGGGCTGGAGATCAAGGACATCGAGGCGCTATATGTGGGGAACTTCTCCAGCGACTTCTTTGAGGGGCAGGGCCACATCGCCCCCATCATGGCGGACTGGGTGGGGCTGGTGCCCAGGCCGGCGACCAGGATCGAGGACGCCTGCGCCTCCGGTGGCGTCGCCCTGAGGGAGGGGATTATGGCCATCGCCTCGGGACTCCATGACGTGGTACTGGTAGGTGGTGTGGAGAAGATGACCGACCTGCCCACGGACAGGGTTACCGATACCCTGGCCGGGGCCAGTGATGTACTTTATGAGGTGCCTTCGGGCTTTACCTTCCCCGGACTTTATGCTGCCATCGCCACCGCCCATATGAAAAAGTACGGAACCAAATTAGAGCATTTTATGAAGGTGGCGATAAAGAATCACAATAACGGGGCACTAAACCCGAAGGCCCAGTTCAATAGCACGATAAAAGATGTCATGGCCGGTAGAGTAAAAAAGGCTCAGGAAAGGGGGCAAGCTGTTCCCACCTGGGAAAACGAGATGGATTTCCTCAACGACCCTGGGGCCAATCCAATAATTGCCTGGCCGATGAGGCTCTTCGATTGCTCACCCATCACCGATGGGGCCGCCTGCCTCCTCCTGGTGGCCGAGGACATGGCCAAGGATTTCACCGACACTCCCATTTACGTAATTGGCGTCGGTCAAGCGAGCGATGTCGCCCTGCACGATAAGGAGGACCTCACCTGCATCGGAGCGGCAAGCAAAGCTGCTCGTCAGGCCTACGATATGGCTGGTGTTGAGCCCGAGGATATACAGATCGCTGAGGTTCATGACTGCTTCACCATTGCCGAGATCATAGCTACCGAGGACCTGGGCTTCTTTAAGCCCGGTGAGGGGGCTAAGGCTGTGGAGGATGGGGTCACAGCCCGCGATGGAGCAAAGCCCATCAATACCTCAGGGGGGCTCAAATCTAAGGGACACCCCGTAGGGGCATCCGGCGTTGGTCAAACGGTGGAGATATGGCACCAGATGCGGGGTGAGGCGGGGCCGCGCCAGGTTCCGGGGATGGACATCAAACTGGCCCTAACCCACAATGTTGGTGCCACCGGCGGCACCTGCGTTGTTCATATCTATGAAAGGCGGTGAATTGTGGAGCGTGATTTTACCAGCGCTTCCTTTAACGAGTTTCTCAACGAAAAGAAGCTCATGGCTTCAAAATGCACAAAATGTGGCGCTTTATATTTGCCACCTAGACCACTCTGTATTAAGTGCTTTGGCAGCGAAATGGAATGGGCGGAAATGAAGGGCAAGGGCAAGCTCGCTGCCTTCACCACCATCGCTATCGCTCCCACCTTAATGATTGAGGAGGGCTACGGCAGGGACAATCCCTATTGTACCGGGGTGGTGGAGCTGGAGGAGGGTCCCAAGATCAGCGCCCGTATCCTCGGGGTGGACGCCAAGAAGCCTGAGCAGATTCAGGTCGGCACCCCGCTCGCTGTCGACTTTGTGGAGCGCGGGGAGGGCGAGGAGAAGAGGACCTTCCTGGCGTTTACGGCCTAATTTCGTTTCAGGGCGCAGCTCTTTAAGCCTTTCCCTGGGTAAATATTGCTGGTAACACCAGCCTTTTCTGAAGTGTAGTCTATCGCTCCCTCTCCACTACGGTGGCGATGCCGACACCCACGTCGCCGCACAGGGTCTGAAGCCCCCACCTCAGGTTGTGGCGCACCATCCAGTGAACCATCTCGGTGAAATAGAGCACGCCGGAGCAACCGACGGGATGGCCGATGGCGATGGCGCCGCCGCTGGGATTTAGCCTCGGGTCGTCAAAGGCGATGCCGAACTCCTTGCAGAAGGCGAGGACCGGCGAGGCAAAGGCCTCATTGGGCTCCCAGACATCGATGTCATCAAAGGTGACCCCGGCACGAGCCAGGGCCTTTTTCATCGCCGGAATGGGACCCAGCAGCTTAATACTCGGCTCTGAACCAGCCACCGCCATCGATCTTATGGTCGCCAGGGGCTCAAGCCCCAGCTCCGCTGCCTTCTTCCTTGACATCAGCATGGTAGCTGCCGCCCCATCGACGATGGCTGAGGAATTTCCAGCGGTAACTATGCCCCCCTCCTTGAACCGGGGCTCCAGATTTTTCATCCGCTCCCAGGCAGCCTCGGGATTGTCCAATGCCTCAGCCCGGGGTGTCTCGTCCTTATCCACAATGCCTAAGAGCTCACCTTTCCTCTCCAGCTTTACCGGCACCACCCTCCTCTGATACCACTCCCCATCCCGCATCGCTTGCACCGCCTTCTGCTGACTCCACAGCCCGAATTTGTCCATCTCCTCCCTGGTGAGGTTATACCTTTCGGCCACAGCCTCAGCGGCGCTCCCCATGAGCACGAACCCCCCTCTCTTGTGGAACTCGCGGTGAAAGGAAACGGGGTATCCGGCCTTCAGTGCGGCATCGATGGGGGATCCCATGGGGTAGTGGCTCATGTGCTCCACGCCGGCGGCGATCATCATGTCGCCGCAGCCGCACATGATGGCCTGCGCCTGGGCATTGACGGCCTGGAGCCCGGCGTTGCAGTAGCGGTCGAGGGCCCAGCCGGCGACCTCATCGGGAAGCCCGGAGGCAAGGGCTGCCACCAGCCCGATGTTTGCCGACTGCTCACCGATCTGGCTGGCGCATGCCACAGCCACATCCTCGATCTCCACAGGGTCGAACCTGGGGCACTTGGCCTTTACCCGCTCCACCAGCCCCTCTATCGCAGCGGCGATGAGATACTGCGCGGAGATATCGCGGAAGGCCCCCATCTTCTCCATCCCCTTCCATCCCGACCTCCCGGTAGGGGTGCGCACCGCCTCTATAACGACAGCCTCTCTTAGCTCTTTCAATTTCTCACCCCCCAATTTTTTCGGGAAGTCTGAGAAGGATATCCTTGGCCTTCCTGATTATTCCCTCGATAAGCTCCCCGACCGTGGGAAGACCTTCTATTCTTCCCAGGGCCAGGCCACTGGTACTGATGATCCCCAGCGCCCCGGCATTTGCTGCCGCCAGGTTATTGGTGCTATAGGGCCCCATATCAGCTTGGATTATGGGGTGCTTCATGCCCAGCATATCACAGAGTTCTGTCCTTATCATGTTTCCTCCTTGAAGGATCTATCGCGGGTTGGTAGGGATTGCTAACCCGATATTTTACTTGGAAAAGCCCCTTTTGGAAACCCCCTTAGAACACCGCAAAATAAGAGAGAGGTTGCGCAGAACCCCTCCATCGGCTATAGTGGGGCGGATTATCTGTCCCCAGAGAGGAAATCGGTGTCAAAGCGTATCCCAAAGGGGAGCTTCTACGGTTGGATAGCACTAGCAGGGGCAATGCTAGTGTATTTTGCTGGCACTGGAAACATCTTCTACGCATGGGGTGTTTTATGGCCCCCGATGGCTGTGGAATTTGGTTGGTCCCGGGCAACCTTTGGCGGGGCCTTCTCTTTATTCATGCTTCTCTTTGGCGTCCCTGGGCCTCTTATCGGTGCCTCCATAGTCAGGTTTGGACCCAGGGCTAATATAATCGTGGGCAACGCCATCGCTGCCCTGGGTCTGGCGGCATTATTTTTTACCAGCGAGCCCTGGCATCTCTATCTGTTTTACGGGGTCTTCGTGGGCTTGGGCATCGGTTTCGGGCTGTTCGCCGCCACCACCACGATAGCCAATAACTGGTTTATAAGAAGAAGGTCGCTGGCAATGGGTCTCACCGTGGCCGCGGGCGGTTTAGGGGGCTTCGCCTTGCCTCCCTTGATAGCCCTGCTGACCTCCGTTACAGGATGGCGTGATGTTTGGCTGGTCTTAGCTTTCAGTCATCTTGTGCTCGCTGTCACTGTCGGTGGGCTGTTCCTTATTAGAAACAAGCCCGAGGACCTGGGGCAGTTGCCCGACGGGGTGGCTGCTGAGGCTGTGGAGAATCTTGAGGCTACACCACGGAGGGTCTACCAGACCCCTGTCGATTGGGAAACGGGACAGGCGATGCGAAGGCTCACTACGTGGCTACTGGTGATCCTTGGCTCTGCCAACATGTTTGCCCTGAACATCATGAACGTCCACCAGGTGGCCCACTTAGAGGATATAGGTTTCTCCCCCCTGATTGCAGCCACCGCGCTGGGGCTTCTTCCCGGGATGAGCATCCTCGGCCGGCTTGGCTTCGGTGCCCTGGCGGATAGGATTGAGCCCAGATATTTGGCCGCCTTTTGTCTCGCCTTGCAGGTGGTCGCGGTGACCATTCTCCTCAATGCCAGAGTCCTGCCCTTGATCTATCTTTATGCCATAATCTTTGGCATAAGTTATGGCGGATTGATAGTGACTCACACCACCCTGCTGGGGGCCTATTATGGGCGAGCGCGCTATGCCCAGATACTGGGTTGGATGTTGCCCATAACCACCGCCACCGGCGCTATCGGGGGTGTCTTGGCCGGGGCGATCCATGACGCTACAAATACCTACATGCTGGCTTTCATAATTGTGATTGCCTTCAGCGCGATAGGGGTGGTATGTGCCTTTTTGGCCAGACCCCCAAAGCTACCGGGCCAGCCTCCTCAGAGATTATTCCGATAATCCTCTCATTGACCTTTATTGGCCGTCTTGGTATACTCCTTTCGTTTACCTCTTTGGGGGAGGGTAAC
>JBHIBU010000062.1:0-7285 GCA_046759245.1 Dehalococcoidia bacterium
GGCTTTCGCTTCTCCACAAAAGCCCTTGGCCCCTCTTTAGCGTCCTCGCTGGCGAAGACCCGCTCACCCATGAGCGATTCCAGGATAAAGCCTTGCTCCATGGGCATGCTGAGCGCCCTCACCGCAATCTCCTTGATCTTCCTCACTGCCAGGGGGCCATTTTCGCAGATGCGCTCCGCTATCCTCTTTGCTGTGGGCATCAGCTCAGGAAGAGGAACCACCTTGTTGATCAGCCCTATCTCAAGGGCTTCTTGAGCGCTGAAGCTGTCCCCGATGAGGAGTATCTCCATGGCTCGGCACCAGGGTATCTGACGGGGTAGCCTTACATGGGAGCCGCCAACGGGAACCAGCCCCCAGCGAACCTCAGTATGGCCGAAGGTAGCATGCTCAGCGGCAATCCTGATATCAGTGCCCTCAATCATCTCCGCTCCCCCTGCCAGGCAGAAGCCGTTGATAGCGGCAATGATGGGCTTATAGATATCGGAGAAAAAGAGCTTCGATAGCTCCATCTTCATCTCCCCGCTGGTCATTGCGGGAATCATCTTCTTGAGGTCGGCGCCGGCGCAGAAGGCTTTGTCGCCAGCCCCGGTGAGGATTAGCACCCAGGAATCGGGGTCGTTATTGAAGTCTTGGCCTGCTTCCCCTAACTCCAGTATGGTCTCAGGGTCGAAGGCATTCATCGCCTCCGGGCGATTAAGCGTGAGATAGGCGATCCTGTCCTTTTTTTCATAAATGATTGCCACTTCATCCCCCTTCTCTGAAATCCTAGCGCAGGGCCCTATATCCCCTTGTATTCCGGCTTCCTCTTCTGAGCAAAGGCGAGGGGTCCCTCCTTGGCATCCTCGCTCATCATTAGAGACTGTAGCAGCAGCCACTCCAGGCGCAGCCCCTCATCAAGGGGCATCCTCAGCCCTCTATAGGCAGCCTCCTTTGCTGCCCTGACCGCCAGAGGGCCATTTTCGTTGATCCTTGTGGCCAAGGCCTCCGCTGTGGGCATGAGCTCGGCAAGGGGAACCACCCTGTTCACCAACCCAATTCGATAGGCCTCCTCGGCGCTGATGAAGTCACCGGTCATCAATATCTCCAGGGCGATGCCGAAGGGGACAAAGCGGGGCAGCCTCTGAGTTCCCCCGGCGCCAGGCATAAGCGCCTGGGTTACCTCACGCAGACCGAGACGCGCATTTTCGGCAGCGATCCTGATGTCGCAGGCAAGGGCCAGCTCCAGGCCACCGCCGGTAGCAACACCATTGATGGCAGCGATGAAGGGCTTGTATACCTCCAGACCCTTCATCGGGATGACCTCAGGGATCAGCTCGCGGAGAGGTTGCCCCGTTGTCATCTCCGCCTGCATCATCGCTACCTCCTTGAGGTCCTGCCCAGCGCAGAAGGCCCTCTCGCCGGACCCGGTCACGATGGCGGTCCAAACATCGGGATCATCCCTGACGCTTATCCAGGCATCGGTCAAGGTCTGCCACAGCTCGGAATTCAGGGCATTCATTGCCTCGGGACGATTCAAGGTGATGAAGGCAATGTGGTCCTTCTTCTCATAGATCAATACTGACATCATCTCCTCCTTTTTTCGGACATCGGCCCACTTCGGTGAAGGCCCACTACCCAGGAACGGTTCCTTAGTTAAATTGCTCACCTAAGCTTTAGTTTCGGCCTTGGTCAGGATCTCGTCCACCAGCCCGTATTCCACCGCATCCTCGGCGCTGAGGTAGAAGTCGCGATCGGTGTCGTGAGTGACCTTCTCCATAGGCTGACCGGTATGCTCGGCGATGATCTGGCGCAGTTTCTGCTGCATGCGTATGATCTCGCGGGCGGCGATCTCTATGTCCGCCGCCTGCCCCTGAGCACCTCCCACGGGTTGGTGCATGTGGATCGTGGCATTGGGGAGAGCGTAGCGCTTCCCCTGAGCGCCGGAACAAAGGATAAGTGTCCCCATGCTTGCCGCCAGGCCAACGCAGATGGTGGAGACATCACAGCGGATGAGCTCCATTGTGTCGTAGATGGCCAGGCCGGCGCTGATCAGCCCCCCAGGACAGTGGATGTAGAGGCTGATGTCTTTGTCCGGGTCCTCCCGCTCCAGATAGAGAAGCTGAGCGATGACAAGGTTCGCTATCTGGTCACTGATTGGCATGCCCAGAAAGACTATCCTCTCCCTTAGAAGGAGGGAGTATATATCGAAGGCTCGCTCCCCCCTGGCACCAGTCTCAATCACCATGGGTATTATGTCTTTAGCTTCCATCCTGTCCTCCTTCATCTGTGATTATTTCGGGCTCCTCCCCGGAGGCGATCTCCATCAGCCGCTTAACCGTCTTCTTGGTACGCAGTGCCTCCTCTAATGACTGGCGAGCCACCGCGGAATTGAGCATCTTTCTTATCTCCTCCCCCTTTTCTCCTGCGCTCTTAGCGATAGCCTCCATCTCTTCCTCTATCTCCGCCTCAGCGACCTCAATCTCCTCCTCCTCAGCCACCTTGCGTAAAACAAGATAGATAGTGGCCCTCCTTGTAGCTAGAGGACGCAGCTCCTCCCTCAGCTCCTCCTCGCTCTTCCCGCTGCTCCTGATACGCTCCTCCAGGCTTGCCTCCGTTTCCCTGATGAGGCGGTCGATCTCGCGCTCCACCGAAACAGGAGGGAAATCTACCTTGGAGAGCTCAACCACTGCCTCTATCACCTTCTCCTCAAAGCGCCTTCTTTCCTTCTCCTCAGCCATAGCATCAAGAGCTGATGCGATTCGCTGCCGAAGCGATTCAAGATCTTCGAAGCCCTCGCCAACGCTTTTTGCGAATTCATCATCGACCTCAGGGAGCTTTTTCTCCTTGATCTCGCTGACCACCACACTGAACAGATATTCCTTGCCAGCGAATTGGCTTATCTCATGGTCGGCAGGGAAGGAAATGGTGAACTCCTTCTCCTCCCCTTTTTGCAACCCCTCCAATTGCTCCGAAAATCCGGGCACCGGCAAGGGCATATCCTTAATCACCTGATACTGAAGGTCTTTGCTATCTAAGAAAGAGCTATCCTCCGAGCTACCCTTTACATCTATGGTCACCAGGTCGCCAAACTGGATGGGTCGCTCCGCTGGCTGCCAGGGGGCATGCTGGTAGCGAATCTGCTCGATAGCCTTCTCCATCTCCTCCTCAGCCACCTCCACAGGCTCCGGGTCGACTCTAATTTCGCGGTAGTTTCCCAATTCCACGGTGGGACGAAGCGGGACGGTAGCCTTAAAAACTACCGGATCGGTCTGGGTGATCTCGATCTCAGGCTGAGCGATGGCATCGATCCCCTGCTCCTCAATGGCCCGACTATAGAGCTGAGGAACCAGATGCTCCACAGCCTCATCCAGCAGCGCCTCCTTGCCAAGGTAGCGCTCCAGCATCGCCCGGGGTGCCTTCCCTCTTCTAAACCCGGGGACATCGGCCCTCTTCACCAGATGGCGATAGGCCTCTTCCAGGGAGCGCTCCACCTCCTCAGGCTCCGCCTCAACCTGAAGCACCACCTGGCTATTTTCAATTCTCTCTGAGGATACCTTCACCTTTCCCCCAAGAGATTATAGCACGAAAAAGAGCCCCCGTCCAAGCTGGTTCCATCATCTTTCGATCCATATATCCTTTAGAAATGGGATACCCATAGGCGCGGGAAGGAAGCCTTTCACATAAGGCTTGACCAGGAGATAGTCCCTGCCGAACCAGAGAGGGAGCCAGGGAGCATCCTCGACGATGGTCTGCTCCACCTCCTGATACATCCCCAGCCTGCTCTCAACATCGCTTTCCACTCTTGCCTCCTCCAGCAATTGATCCACATCGGGATTGCTGTAGGCGGTATGGTTCTCCACACTCTCGCTGTGGAAAAGGAGGTCCAAGAAATTCTCCGGGTCGGGGTAGTCTGCCACCCAGCCAACCTCGAAGTCCTGAAAACTTTGCTCCCTCAGGTCATCGAGAAAGGTCTCCCACTCCACCACCTCGATGGCCACCTCACCCCCAAGATTCTCCTGCCACATCCATGCTATCGCCTCAGTAGCTGGAGACACCGCAGCACCACTGCCGGGCACGGAGAGGACGACGGGTGGCAGGTCATCCCCGTAGCCTGACTCAGCGATAAGTTGTCGTGCCCTCGCTGCGTCGTAGCTTAAGCCCTCCAGCTCCTCATTATAGCCGGGCATGCCCAGGGGGAGAATGCCAGCCGCGGGCGAAACAGTATCCTTTAGCAATATCTCGACGATCTTATCCTTGTCCACGGCATGGGAGAAGCCCTGGCGAACCTTGACGTCGTCGAAGGGGGGCATAGCGGTGTTGAAGCCGATATACCACACAGAAAGCACCGGGGCGATCACCAGCTCCTTGTTTAGTGGGTTCGTGGGGTCAAGCACCCTTTCGATATTCGCTGCTCCTACTTGCGTTATGTCAATCTGCCCATTCTCGTACATCATCATTGGGTTGCCGGTGAAGAGAAAAAGCACCCTCCCCAGCTTGGCAACGCCCCCATAAAAGTGTTCGTTTCGTTCAAGGATGATCCCCTCCCCTTCCCGCCACTCTCCAAGTTTGAAGGGGCCGGTACCATTAGGATTTTCCATCCAGTTCCCGCCGGACTCAACATTCTCCTCGTCCACAACGAGGGCGGTGGAGTGGGTTAGCTTAGCCAGGAAGTAGGCTTTGGGGGCATCGATGGTGATCTCCAATGTCTTTTCGTCCCTCACGCTTATCCCGCTAACCTCATCTGCCACGCCCCTCAGCCTCTCCTTGAAGCCAACGATGTCGCCAAGATAGGCCTCAGCCACTGGAGAACCCGTCTCAGGGTCAGCGGCACGCTCCAGGGAATACTTGAAATCGCTGGCCGTCACCTCCTTGCCATTATGGAATCTCACCCCATCGCGGAGATGGAAGGTATAGGTCTTGCCATCGGAGCTAATATCCCAACGCTGCGCAATATCGGGAACAACCTCGAGATCGCCATTTAGGGTCACCAGCCCGCTAAATATCTCTATAATGTAGCTTGCCGAGGTGGCATCCGAGCTAAGGGCAGGGTCCAGGGTGGCAGGCTCAAAGCCAAATAGGATTAACTGCCCGCCAGTGGGCATCCCCTGGCAACCGGGGATAGCTAAGGCAAGAAGAAAAACCATTACCAATAGGGCAATGGCGATCCTCCTTTTAATGGCCATCTCCCCTCTAAAGCGAACGATCACACTCAGGCGATCACCTCCGAATAAAAGGTCCTATCGATCCCGTCCCCGAATCTGAAGTGGTCTTCTCCCGCCATACCGCTTCCGCGCACTGAACAGCAGAATGGAACCGTACACCTGGGGTTGAAAGCTCTCAAAGCCGGCCTCGACCAGGTATTGTTCAAGCTCAGGGATCTCGAAGACGTGAATACCGCAGTCCTGCTGCATGTGCTCGCGGATGTGGCGAAAGCGCAAGAGGCCCTTGTTGCCAGCAATACCGGTCGTCACTGCGAGTGGAGCCCCCTGCTTCATGGTACGGCCTATTTCGCGCAGCACCGACACCACATCGGCAAAAAGGTTGAGTGCACCGCCACAGAGAGCTGCGTCGAACAGGGCGTCAGGGAACGGTATCGACTCGGCCCTGGCGCGGGCAAAGTGCACATTGGGGATATGGTCTCGTTCGACGTAAGCGACGCCCTGGCGCAGCATGCCCATGGAGATATCGATCCCATATACCGCCTTTGACTGGGATGCGGTTCGGCGCCCCAGGGTTCCCGGTCCGCAGGCAACGTCCAGGATCAGCCCCTCCTCCATCTCCACCATTCCTGCGATAATGCGAAACAGCCCTTCGCGTGATGGGGTGCCCAGACCTCCGTAAAGATGCAGCACCAGCGGAGACCATAGCTGCGTCTCATAGATGCGCGCCAGCCGGTCGAAGCCCTCTACACCACAGAGAACCGGGTTGGCGCTCTGAGCTAGGTCTTCCAAAATGAAATCAGGAATGCCGTCCACAATAGGGTAGCTAGCTTGACACACCTGACAACCAAGTGCCTCATCTTCCAGCTTTAATACGCCCTTGCATGCGGGGCATGCGTAGATGCCGAAGTCGAGTGCTAGGTTGCCACGAGTTGCTTCCGCTATCTCCATAGTCGATCCCTCTACTCCAGTCGCAGCCTGAGATGGAGCTCCCTGAGCTGCTCCTCCGATACCTCCGAAGGGGCATCGAACATTACATCCATAGCGCTCTGGTTCTTGGGGAAGGGGATGACCTCCCTGATGGTCTCCTCCCCGGCAAGGAGCATCACCACCCGATCGATCCCCGGGGCGATGCCGCCGTGGGGAGGGGCACCGTACTCAAAGGCTTCAAGAAGATGCCCGAACCTCTGGTTGACCTCCTCCTCCCCATATCCCAATAGACGAAAGATCTTCTCCTGAAGCTGGCGGGTATGGATCCTGATGCTGCCACTGGAAAGCTCACACCCATTGCATACCATGTCATAGTGCTTGGCGTACACCCTTTCCGGGGCGGTGTCCAGCAAGTGGACATCCTCATCTTTAGGTGCAGTAAAGGGGTGGTGCATCGGCTCCCATCTTCTTTCCTCCTCGCTCCACTCCAGCAGGGGATAATCGAGGATAAAGCAAAAGGCGAGGATGTTGGGGTCGGCAAGCTCGAGCCGACGAGCGACCTCGAGACGAAGCGCACCAAGGGCCCCCTCAACCACCCCAGGCTTGCCAGCCACGATGAGAAGGAGGTCCCCCTCTCTGGCCTCGAACCTCATCGCCATCTCGTCGATCTGTTCCTTGGTCAAGAACCTGGCAGCAAGGGACCTCGCCTGCTCCTCACCAAGGGGTAAGGTAACCAGCCCCTTTGCCCCGCTTCCCTGGACAAACTCGGTCAGCTCATCGAACTGGCCCCTGGAGTAATGAGCGCAGCCCGGGGCGCAGATACCCTTCACCTTTCCCCCCTCCTGGAGAGCGGCGCGGAAGACGGTGAAATCGGACTGAGCCGCAATTTCTGAGAGATCCCTGATCTCCACACCGAAGCGCAGGTCAGGCTTGTCCCACCCGTAGCGTTCCATCGTATCGCGGTAGGAGAGGCGGGGGAAGGGCTTGAGCAGCCTCATCGTGGGCTTCACATTTTCCACCAAGGCGGTGAAAAGCTCCTCCATGAGGCTCAGGATGTCCTCCTCATCCACGAAGCTCATCTCCAGATCAAGCTGGGTGAACTCTGGCTGGCGGTCGGCGCGCAGGTCCTCATCGCGGAAGCACCTCACTATCTGAAAGTATTTCTCAAAGCCAGCCACCATGAGTAGCTGCTTCAGCTGCTGGGGAGACTGTGGTAG
>JBHIBU010000063.1:0-7282 GCA_046759245.1 Dehalococcoidia bacterium
GGCTGGTCTCCAGTACCTGGGTCACATGGAGGTCCCAGCTCTTTCCCACCAGGGTAACCACCCTCGTTTTGGCTTTGAGCAGGGCGCGAAGGTTCGTGTCCTTTTCCGCCTTTGTCTTGGGTCGCCGGGTGCTGCCAAAGGCAGCGAGGAGGGAATTGGAGAGGGTGAGGCCCTGGGCCCTGGCGAAAAACTCATCATCCTTGGGATTTGCGCCCGGCCAGCCGCCCTCGATGAAGTGGATGCCCAGCTCATCGAGCCTGCTGGCGATGCGGAGCTTGTCCTCCACGGTGAAGGATATTCCCTCGCGCTGCGCCCCATCTCTTAAGGTGGTGTCATAGAGGTGGATCTGTGTCATGATCATCTCCCCGTTTTTCGGCGTTTGGTCAAAAAGGCTTGACAAAATGTGTCACTGTGTTATACAATGTTAGAGAAGTAACAGGTAATTATCTCCCCGCCATCGCTTAGGCCATGGCGGGCAATAACCGCCAGGGGGTCAAAGGAAACTTTCACCCCCTGTTTTTAATTACTTCAGCCAACAGCCATTTAGAAAATCCTCGTCTAAAGTAATCCGACGGTCACAAGCCTGCCGAAGATGCTGGGACAATCCTTTCTTAGTATATGCGTTCTCTACATGTTTGCCCAGCTCTTTCACTGCCTCCACCGCATCAGAAAAATCTCCGTCGCCTGAGACTATGATAGCCGTATCGTAAACATTTTTCCATGCTAGGTTCAACATGTCGGTGGCTAACCTTACATCAACGCCCTTTTCGATGGGTACACCTCCCCGATAAACTAACCGTCCTAGCTTAAGCGTTAAGTAGGGTGTCTGGTGCAACCGAGCAAAGAACTTCCGCTGGTCTGCATATCTCTGTGGCTCCCTTTTTTGATCAACAGGGACATTGTAGTAATAGGTGCGGACAAGGCGGCGTTCCCCGCACAACGTGGATGCAAAGAGCTCAAAATCCAGGTCTGCTCGCCCGAACTTGTCCTTCAAAGCATGGTAAAAGTTGCTTCCATCTATAAATAAAGCTACCCTCTCCTCCATCAAATCACTTTCCCCACAATCAAATCCCCCATCTCCCTGGTGCCCACCTTGATTTTGCCGTCCTCCATTATATCATAAGTGCGGTATCCTTCTTCCAAAACTTCGTTGACCGCCCTTTCTATTGCCTCCGCCTCCTCAATAAGCCCCAGTGAGTAACGGAGCATCATGGCTACGGAGAGGATCGTGGCGATGGGGTTGGCAATGTTCTGCCCTGCCCTACTTGGGGCGCTGCCATGGATGGGCTCATACATGCCGAAGGTCCTTTCCCCCGCCCTGGGCACCCCGGCGAGGCTCGCCGAGGGCAGCATCCCCATGGAGCCGGCGAGCATCGATGCCTCGTCGGTGAGGATGTCGCCAAACATGTTCTCGGTGACGATGACATCGAAATCGGCGGGGCGCTGGATGAGCCTCATGGCGCAGGCATCCACCAATATATGCTGAAGCTCGACATCGGGATAAGCGGCGGAGAGCTCGATGGCGATCTGCCGCCACAGCCGCGATGACTCCAGGACATTGGCCTTATCCACCGAGGAGAGCTTTTTACCTCGACTTCGGGCAAGCTCGAAGCCAACCCGCAGTATCCGTTCGATCTCCTGTTCTGAATAGGCGAGGGTATCCACGGCGCGCCTGCCCTTGGCTGTTTGCCACTGCCTTTTG
This sequence comes from Dehalococcoidia bacterium, assembly GCA_046759245.1. GTDB lineage: Bacteria > Chloroflexota > Dehalococcoidia > E44-bin15 > E44-bin15 > JBHIBU01. The sequence continues at coordinate 1,703 of JBHIBU010000063.1, forward strand.
GGCTTGCCGAAGTAAAGCCCCCCGGTGAGCTCTCGCACCACTACTAAGTCAACGCCTCTTATGGTATCTGGCTTTATAGTGGTGGAGTCGATGAGCATGGGGCAAACCTTAACCGGGCGCAGATTGGCGAAGAGCTTGAGCCCTTGGCGCAGACCGAGAAGCCCATCCTCGGGTCGAACCTTCGCTCTAGGGTCATCCCATTTTGGACCGCCAACCGCCCCCAGGAGCACGGCGTCGCCTCTTTGGCACATCCTCAGGGTCTCCGCGGTCAGGGCGACCCCGTACCTGTCGATGGCTATTCCGCCGATATCCCCATAATGAAGGGTGAACTCGCGCTCAGATCTCCTCCCTACCGCCTGGAGAACCTTGACCCCCTCAGCGGCAACCTCGGGACCGATGCCGTCGCCGGGCAAAAGGGCGATATTAAACTTCATCTTTCCTCGCCTCTAGCTTACGTTTTGTATGTTCGATGAGTCCCCCCGCCGAGATCAGCTCCAGCATGAAATCGGGATAGGGCTCGGCCTGAAAAAGCTTGTCCTGGGTGATGTCCCTGATCTCGCCGCTGGCAAGCTCCACCTCAAGGGTGTCGCCCTGCTCGATCTCCTCGGCCTGGGCGCATTCCAGGAGGGGGAGGCCGATGTTTATGGCATTGCGAAAGAAGATGCGGGCGAAGCTGTGGGCGATGACGCAGCTTATCCCCGCCGCCTTGATGGCGATGGGGGCATGCTCCCGGGATGAGCCGCAGCCGAAGTTGGCGCCGGCGACGATGATATCGCCGGGCTTCACCCTGTTTACGAACTCGCCATCGATGCCCTCCATACAGTGCCTCGCCAGCTCCCCGGGCTCGGTGAGGGTGAGATAGGGGCCGGGGATGATGACATCGGTATCGACATTGGCCCCGTATTTGTGGACTACGCCTCGAAGTTTCAAGCTGTATCCCCCTTCTCACGCCCCCTCGGTGTGCCCCACAATGGCGTCTATCTCCACCTTGATGTCCATGGGCAGTCTACCAGCCTGAAGAGTGGTTCTTGCGGGTGGCGCATCGGGGAAGTATTCGCTGTAGACTTTGTTGAATTCGACAAAGTCATCCATGTTCGATAGATAGCAAGTGACCTTGAGCACGCCTTCCAAGGCATACCCTGCTTCCTCTATGATGGTCTTCAGATTGTTGAGGGTTACTCTTGCTTCCTCTTCGATGGTGCCCCGGACAATACTGCCCGTGGCTGGCTCCACCGGCCCTTGACCGGAGACATAGAGGAGTTCGTCATAGATTATGGCCTGCGAATATGGGCCTTTTGGCGGTGCAGCCTTGTCACTATGGAATGCTTGTCTCTTCATCTTTCACCCCCCGTGTGGAGACTACGTAACTGGGATTTCCCCTATCAACTACTGGTGTTATGTGAATGGCGTTTAATATGTTTTTTAAGTTTTAGACATGTGCCTGATTAGGAAGACGCTATCGGCATAATCTCTGGAAGGATATTCGGCTTCTGCCTGTTCAGGTGTCAGTTCAACGCGTTGAAAGCCAGCCTTTTCGTATGCACGAATTGCCCGATGATTGCGGGCCGATGGTCGTATGACAAATTCAACGATACCATACGTCCGGAATAGATACTCACATAGTGTCTGCAATGCATCAGGACCATACCCCTTATCACAATTCGCTTCGCAACTCATCCAGATGTCAAGTTCTGTCCGCTGGTGATGTTGATCAATATCATTATAGTTGAGCTGTCCTACAGGCATACTATTGATCATGATTATGAAGCATCTGCCCAATTCTGGACTTGAGCCATCGAAGAAATACGGTTTGTAATCAGCGCAGAACTCCTCCCATGCTGGCACTGGATGGTCAGAAAAGTGAGGCGGACCCATGATGGAAGGGGTAATATCGGACTCAGCCAACCATTCGTAGACCATGCGTTTGTCTCGCTCTGTAGCCGGTCGGAGTGCCACCTGCTTGCCTTGGATCACTTCATGTCCCCTTTCACATAACAGCCATATAGACGAACCCACGGTTCGCCCAATCCGCTTTGCGCCTTCATCTCACCACCTCCTCCGGGCTTGCTATCCTCCCGAGTAGCGCGCTGGCGGCGGCGATCGCCGGGTTCGCCAGGTAGACCTCCGCCTGGGTGCTCCCCACCCGGCCCACGAAGTTGCGATTGGTGGTTGAGATGCACCTCTCCCCGGCGGCCAGCACCCCCGTATGTAAGCCGCCGCAGGGCCCGCAGGTGGGCATGGTCACCGTGGCCCCGGCCTCGATGAAGGCCTCCACCAGCCCCTCCCGCAACGCCTCAAGATATATCTCCTGGGAGCCAGGGATGATGAGGCAGCGCACCTCAGGGTGCACCCTTCGCCCCTTTAGCACCTGGGCCGCCAGCCGCAAGTCCTCGATGCGACCATTGGTGCAACTCCCGATCACCGCCTGGTCGATCCTCACCTCGCCCACCTCGCTTATCGGCCTAGTGTTCGAGGGCAGGTGGGGGTAGGCAACCTGGGGCTTGATCTGGGAGGCATCGTATTCGATGACCTTTTGGTAATGGGCATTCTGATCGGGCTCATAGACCTTATAGGGACGCTGGGCGCGAGGCTTGACATAGGCCAGTGTCTTGTCATCGACCCTGAAGATGCCGACCTTGCCCCCGGCCTCGATGGCCATGTTGGCCATGGTGAAGCGACCGTCCATGGACAGGGCATCGATGGCCTCGCCTGAAAACTCCATAGCGGCATATAGCGCCCCATCAACCCCGATGTCGCCGATGGTGTAAAGGATGAGGTCCTTGGCGGTGACCCACTTCCCCGGCTTTCCCTGGTAGATGAGCTTGATGGTGGGCGGAACCTTCATCCATATCTCGCCGCTGGCCATGGCGGAGGCGATGTCGGTGGAGCCCATGCCGGTGGCAAAGGCCCCCAGGGCGCCATAGGTGCAGGTATGGGAGTCGGCGCCTACGGCCACATCGCCGGGCAAGACCAACCCCTGCTCCGGCAAAACCACGTGCTCGATGCCTAATTTGCCCCCATCGAGATAAAGAAGTCCGTGGTGGCGGGAGAATTCCCGAACGAGTTTCACCTGCTCGGCGGCCAGGATGTCCTTTGCCGGCACGTTGTGGTCCACCACCATGACCACCCTTTGGGGGTCAAAAACCCCTTTTACCCCCAGGCGCTCGAACTCCCTGATGGCGATAGGGGCGGTGATATCATTGGCCATGACCAAGTCAACCCTGACATCTATGAACTCGCCAGGGCTGACCTTCTTTTTGCCACTATGGGCAGCGAGGATCTTTTCGGCTAGGGTCAGTTTCGATCTCCTTTCTGTCAAGTCATCAAGCGGCTGTTCTTAGGGAGCTACCTCTTCACAGTAAAGCCTGAACAGAACCTCTCCAAAACCGCCACCCTCCACCCCTGCGTCAAGGCACTTGATGTGGTCAAGAACCAAACCGCAAGGGTCCACCCCTTCACAGATACGGTCCTGAATCACATAAACGTACGGGACGAAAATGGGGGCCAGCGCAAAAACGCACAACGCCGGGAAAGTACATTCGTTGGGCAGTAGCTCTCCTGCAGCACTAAAAACGAACTTGTCGCCTATCTTTGGCTGATAAAAACAGTTCTCTGCCTTAACCACTTCGGCGATTATCTGGTACTGTGCAAATTTCCGAGAATTCTCCAGATATTTCCACTGTCTGGGCGAAAGATTTCTTATCTGCTCTTCCGTCCAGCCAAAGGTCGCCTTCAAGCGTTCCATTCTCCGTTCTGAAATCTCCCTTTGTGCCATGTTTTTATACCTCCTTTCCTTTGCCCTGGCCCTCCTTCGCTGCCCACAGCGTATCGAGGGCGTTCATTTGCAGCTTGCCGCTGGGCACACCAGCTACAAGGTCATAAGCAGCACTGCGAAAGCTATTATGAGAGCGGCGAGACTGCAACCGAGGCTCACCAAGATCAAGGCCAGCAATATCTTGAAGTTACGCTCCAGGTTCACCAGGCGGCGCTCAGCCTTTTCTGGGACAGGGTCTTTCTCCTCCGATGTCATGACCCAGATCCCTTTCTTGAGCCCTTCTTGCCCTTTTCTATGCCCCTGGCCGCGATGAGCCTGTTGAGGGCATTCATGTAGGCTTTGGCGCTGGCGACGATGATGTCGGTGGAGGCACCGCGCCCGGTGCAAATCTTGCCCTCGCTCTCTATCCTGATCGTCACCTCGCCGATGGCGTCGATGCCCTCGGTGACCGCCTTGACGCTGAACTCGATGAGGACATTGGGCACCCCCACCAGGCGGTTGATCGCTTTATAGACGGCGTCCACAGGCCCCGTGCCCAAAGCGGCGTCGGCGATGGTTGCTCCATCGGGGGTGATGAGCCTCACCGAGGCGGTGGGAACGCTGCGGTCACCGCAGGAGACCTGCACCTGGTCCAGGTGGTAGGCTTCCGATACGGTGCGCATCTCCTCAGCGACCAGGGACTCAATATCCAGGTTGGTAATCTCCTTTTTCTTATCGGCGAGCTCCTTGAAGGCGGCGAAGGCGCGGCCAAAATCGTCATCGCTCAGGGTATAGCCCAGCTCCTCCAGTCTCTTGCGGAAGGCGTGACGCCCCGAGGTCTTGCCCAGTACGATCTTGCTGCCGCTCACCCCGATGCTCTGAGGGGTCATGATTTCGTAGGTGGTTCTCTCCTTGAGCATGCCGTCTTGGTGCAGGCCAGAGGCGTGGGCGAAGGCATTGGCCCCCACAATCGCCTTATTGGGCGGCACCTCCATGCCCATGTAGTTGCTCACCAGACGGCTGGTGCGGTAGAGCTGGTTAGGTTTGATGCCGGTCTCGACCTGGTAGAAGTCCCGCCGCGTCCTGAGAGCCATTACGATCTCCTCCAGGGCGGCATTGCCTGCCCTCTCCCCCACCCCGTTGATGGTGCATTCCACCTGGCGCGCCCCACACTGGATGGCGCGCAACGAATTGGCCGCCGCCTGCCCCAGATCATCGTGGCAGTGTACGGAGAGGGTGACCTTCTCAATCCCGGCCACATTGTTGCGGACATACTCGATTAAGGCTCCGAATTCGTCGGGCTGGACGTAGCCCACGGTGTCGGGAACATTGACCACGGTGGCGCCGACCTTTATCGTCGCCGCCAGCACCTGGCAAACGTAATCCCAGTCGCTACGGGTGGCGTCCATCGCCGAGAACTCGACTGCATCGCAGTAGCGCTTGGCATACCTCACTGCCTCAACCGCTAGATTGAGTGCGTCTTCACGGCTGATGTGTAGCTGGTGCTTGAGGTGAATATCGGAGGTGGACAAGACGACATGAAGGAGGGGAGCCGCCGCCTCCTTTAGGGCATCCCATGTTGAGTCTATCTGCTCCGGCCTTACACCGGAGAGCGCCGCAATCTGGCAGTCGCGCAGCTCCCGCGCCAGAAGCTGAACGGCAGCGAAGTCTCCGGGTGAGGTGTGGGGAAAGCCAGCCTCGATGATATCCACCCCCAACCTCTGGAGTTGATGGCCGATCTCATGCTTCTCCTCAAGGGTTAATGCCCCTCCCGCTGCCTGCTCCCCATCTCTTAGTGTGGTGTCGAAGATTATCACCCGCTCCAT
>JBHIBU010000064.1:0-7279 GCA_046759245.1 Dehalococcoidia bacterium
GCCAGGAGCGCTTCGAGATCAGCTCGGGCACAGTGGTGGAGCCCCTCTATACCCCCGAAGATATGGAAGGGCTCGATCATACCGAGGTCATCGGTTACCCCGGTGAGTACCCCTTCACCCGGGGCATCCAGCCCACCATGTATCGGGGAAGGCTGTGGACGATGAGGCAGTATTCTGGCTTCGCCTCCGCTGAGGAGTCCAACAGGCGCTATCATTTCCTCCTGGAGCAGGGGCAGACCGGGCTCAGCGTTGCCTTCGACCTGCCCACCCAGATCGGCTACGATTCCGATCACCCCCGGGCTCAAGGGGAGATAGGAAAGGTCGGGGTTGCCATCGATTCCCTGGAGGACATGGAGATCCTGTTCCAGGAGATCCCCTTGGACAAGGTGAGCACCTCGATGACCATAAATGCCACCGCCCCCATTCTTCTCGCCATGTATATCGCCCTGGCTAAAAAGCAGGGAATAGACCCGGCAAAGCTGGAGGGCACCATCCAGAACGACATCCTAAAGGAGTATGTTGCCCGCGGGACCTATATCTTTCCGCCCCGCCCCTCAATGCGCCTGATCACGGACATCTTCAAATACTGCGGTGAGAATCTCCCGCGGTGGAACACCATCAGCATCAGCGGCTACCATATAAGGGAGGCGGGAGCCACTGCGGCTCAAGAGCTGGCCTTCACCCTGGCCAATGGCATTGCCTATGTTCAGGCAGCCATCGACGCTGGACTTGATATCGATGCCTTCGCTGGCAGGCTGTCCTTCTTCTTTGTCAGCCACAATAACCTCTTTGAGGAGGTGGCCAAGTTCAGGGCAGGGAGAAGGCTATGGGCCAAGATCGTGAGGGAGCGCTTTCGGGCCCAGGATCCCCGCTCCTGGATGCTGCGCTTCCACACCCAGACGGCGGGCTCAACCCTCACCGCCCAGCAGCCCGATAATAACGTGGTCAGGACGACGATTCAGGCGCTGGCCGCCATCTTTGGGGGAACCCAGTCGCTGCATACCAACTCCCGCGATGAGGCCTACGCCACCCCCAGCGAGGAGGCGGTGACTATCGCCCTCAGAACCCAGCAGGTCCTTGCCTATGAGGGCGGCGTCTCCGACAGCGTTGACCCCCTGGCTGGCTCCTACCTCGTGGAATCGCTGACCAATACCGTGGAGGAGGAGGCAAGGGATTACATCGAGAGGATCGATAGCCTGGGCGGTGCTCTCGCCGCTATTGAGCAAGGCTTCATGCAAAGGGAGATCCAGGAGAGTTCCTACCGCTACCAAAAGGACATCGAAAGTGAGAGGCGCGTCATAGTTGGGGTCAACATGTTTGTATCTCCCTTCCCTAAGATGACGGGGCTATTGCGCCTCGACCCTGAGGTAGCAAGGAGACAAAAAGAGCGCCTGGCCGAGGTCAAAAGGTCTAGGGACAGCGAAAGGGTGGCCCTCGCCCTCAAGGGGCTGGAGGAGGCGGCTCGGGGAACGGCCAACACCATGCCCGCTTTCCTGGAGTGCGTGGAGGCCTACGCCACCATCGGGGAGATGTGCGATGTTCTGCGCCACATCTTCGGGGAGCAGAAGGAGTTTCTGATCTTCTAAGCCCGAGGAGGTTGCTTGAGTCGTAAGAGTCCACAGGAATGGCGCCAGGGGACGCTTGAGCCGACGCTGAAACGCCTCCCGGAGCGTGAGGAGCCTTTTGAGACCAGCTCAGGTTCGGCTATCGATGGGCTTTACGCCCCCGAGGACCTCGGAGGTTTCGCTGATGCCCGAGATTTGGGCTATCCCGCTGAGTATCCCTTCACCCGGGGCATCCAACCCACTATGTATCGTGGCCGGCTGTGGACGATGAGGCAGTATTCTGGCTTCGCCTCCGCTGAGGAGTCCAACCTGCGTTATCGCTATCTCTTAGAGCAGGGGCAGACCGGCCTCAGCGTTGCCTTCGACCTCCCTACCCAGATCGGCTACGATTCCGATCACCCCCGGGCCCAGGGGGAGGTGGGCAGGGTTGGGGTGCCCATAGATACCCTGGAGGACATGGAGGCCCTCTTCGCCGACATCCCTCTGGACAAGGTGAGCACCTCGATGACGATAAACGCCACCGCCCCCATGATCCTGGCTATGTATATCGCGGTGGCCCAGAGGCAGGGGATCGACCCGGCGAAGCTGGAGGGCACCACCCAGAACGATATCCTCAAGGAGTACATCGCTAGGGGAACCTATATCTTCCCACCCCGCCCCTCGATGCGGCTCACCATGGATATCCTTCAGTATTGTAGTGAGCACCTGCCCCGATGGAACACCATGAGCATCGGTGGTTACCATATTAGGGAGGCAGGGGCTACTGCCGCTCAGGAGATCGGCTTTGCCCTGGCCAATGGCATCGCCTATGTCCAGGCAGCTATCGATGCCGGCCTTGATGTCGATGGCTTCGCCGGAAGACTTTCCTGGATCTTCCAAACCCATAACAACCTCTTTGAAGAGCTGGCAAAGCTCAGGGCGGCGAGGCGGCTTTGGGCCAAGATCATGAGGGAGAGATTTCGGGCCGAGGACCCCCGCTCCTGGATGTTCCGCACCCATGTCCAGACCTCCGGCTCGACCCTCACCTCCCAGCAACCGCTGAACAATATCGTCAGAGCCACCGTCCAATCCCTGGCCGCCATCCTGGCGGGAGTCCAGTCCCTGGCAACCTGCTCCTGGGACGAGGCGATAGCCCTCCCCAGCGAGGAATCGGTGCAGCTATCGCTGAGGACCCAGCAGATCATCGCCTATGAGAGCGGCGTTTGCGATAGCGTCGATCCCCTCGGTGGCTCCTACTTGGTGGAATCGCTGACCAATTCCCTGGAGGAGGAGGCCAGAGGATATATTGAGCGGATCGACGGGCTTGGGGGCGCGGTGGCTTCCATCGAGCAGGGATTCCAGCAGAGGGAGATCCAGGAGAGCGCCTACCGCTACCAGAGGGACATCGAGAGCGGGAGGAGGACCGTTGTTGGGGTCAATAAATTCGTCTCCCCGTATCCTAAGATCAGCGGCCCAGTTCGCCTTGACCCTGCGGTGGTCCAAGAGCAGAGGGAGCGCCTGGCTCAGGTGAAACAAAGCAGGGACAACCCCAGAGTGGTCAATGCCCTGAGGATGCTGGAGGAGGCGGCTCGGGGAACAGAGAACACCATGCCCGCTTTGCTTGAGTGCGTTGAGGCCTATGCCACCGTGGGGGAAATGTGCCATGTTCTTCGCCACATCTTCGGGGAGCAGAAGGAGTTTATTTCCTTCTAAACGTCCGCCGCGGATGGGTCGCTGGGGAGGCAGTGGGGCAAAAGGAGCAAGAAGATGGATTTTAGCCTGACTGAAGAGCAACTGATGTTCCAGAAGATGGTACGTGATTTTGCCGCCAAGGAGATCGAGCCTGTGGCGGCACAATTGGATGAAACGGAGGAGTTCCCCTGGGAAAATTTCAGGAAGATGGCTGAGCTGGGGCTTACCGGGGTCACTATTGCTGAGGAATATGGTGGCAGCGGTGGTGATGCCCTGCACCTTATCATCGCCGTGGAGGAGATTGCCCATGCCTGCGCTGCCACCAGCCTAATCCTGAATGCTCACGTAGCCCTATGCTGTCATTCTGTTTACAAGTTTGGCAATGAGGAGCAAAAGCGCCGCTTTGTGGTCCCCCTGGCTAAGGGGGAGAAGATAGGTTGTTTTGCCCTCACCGAGGCCGGTGCTGGAAGCGATGCCGCAGCCCTGGAGACCACGGCAGTGCGCCACGGCGATGGCTATATCCTCAATGGCACCAAGGTCTTCATCAGCAATGGCAAAGAGGCGGATATCGTGGCCGTCTTTGCCACCATCGATAAATCGCTTAGTTCAAGGGGGATCACCGGCTTTGTGGTGGAGAAGGGCACCCCTGGCTTCTCCGTGGGCAAGAAGGAGCGCAAGCTGGGGATACGTGCCTCCTCGACCGCCGAGCTCGTCTTCGAGGACTGTCTCGTTCCCCTGGAGAATCGGCTAGCTGAAGAGGGTCAGGGTTTTAGAGTGGCGCTGAGCCTTATAGACTCAAGTAGACCGTTGGTCGCCGCCCAAGCGGTGGGCATTGCTCAGGCTGCCTTCGATGCCTCTCTCACTTACGCCAAGCAACGTCATCAATTCGGGCAGGCCATCGCTGAGTTTCAGGCGATTCAATGGATGCTGGTGGATATGGCCACAGCCATCGATGCAGCGCGGCTCCTCACCTACAGGGCGGCCTATCTTGAGGAGAAGGGGCTCCCCTCCATCAAAGAGGCTGCCATGGCCAAGGTCTTCGCCTCTGAGGCAGCGATGGCAGCGACCACCAAGGCGATCCAGATCCACGGTGGCTACGGTTATATCAAGGACTACCCCGTGGAGCGCTACTTTCGCGATGCCAAGATCACCGAGATCTATGAGGGGACCTCGGAGGTGCAGCGGCTTACCATTGCCAGAAGCCTGATCCGCGAGGGCTGAGGTAAACCGAAAGCAGTAGGGATTTATCCCGGCTCGGCGGATAGCTCCAAAAAGTGAGCTAGTTCGAAACAAGGAGGCAGTAGATGATTAAGCGGGTTGATCACATAGCCATTGCGGTAAAGAGCCTGGACGAGACGCTGAGCGTCTTTGAAAACCTCTTCGAGCTCACGGCAGCCCATATCGAGGAACTGCCCGACCACGGGGTTAAGGCAGCGGCAATCCCCATAGGCGATGGCGAGATCGAGCTCCTCGAGCCCCTCGATCCTGAAGGAGCGGTGGCTAGATTCATCGAGAGGCGGGGAGAGGGCATCCATCACATCTGCCTCGAGGTGGACAATATCGATGAGGAGCTCAAGTCCCTGGCGGAGAGGGGCGTTGAGCTCGTCGATAAGGTGGGGCGAAAGGGCTTGGCAGGGAGGGTTGGTTTCCTACACCCTCGCGCCACAAAGGGGGTGATCATCGAGCTCGCCCAAAAGGTTTAGACAGGGAAAGGGGTGATTTTTGTGGTAGAGGAAGAAAGGATCCGGGTTCTCGTTGCCAAGCCAGGTCTGGACGGGCATGACCGGGGGGCAAAGCTGGTGGCACGCGTCCTTCGCGATGCTGGTATGGAGGTTATCTATACCGGACTCCGCCAGACGCCGGAAATGATCGCTGAAGCCGCCCTTCAGGAGGATGTGGACGCCGTTGGTTTGAGCATCCTCTCCGGGGCCCATGTAGACCTCTTCCCCACGATCATGGGGCTGCTTAAAGAGAAGGGACTGGGGGAGGTGATCGTGGTCGCCGGCGGCATCATCCCGGAGGAGGATGTCCCATCGCTCCAGCAGATAGGGATCAAAGCTATCTTTGGTCCCGGTTCCTCAACCCAGGAGATTGCAGACTATATCAAAGGTGCTGTTAGCCAAAGGAGGGCTAGATCCCCCGAAAAAGGGGGTCCCTCTTCTCCAAGAAGGCCTTGACCCCTTCCTTGTGATCCTCGGTGCCGAGACATATGTTTTGGGCGTAGGTCTCGAAGTCAAGCTGGCGCTCCAGGTCGTTTTGGAGCGATCTGTAGACTGCTCGCTTCGTTAGCTCAAGGGTAATTGGGGGCCCCTTGGCTATCCTGGCTGCAAGCTCCTTTGCTTCCTTCATCAGATCCTGATGGGGGACAACCCGGTTCACCAGACCCAGTCGCTCCGCCTCCCTGGCATCAATGATATCGCCAGTGAACATGAGCTCAAGGGCCTTGCCCGTGCCCACTATCCGCGGCAGGAGGTACGTTGCTCCACCATCGGGGATCAACGCCCTCTTTACCCATATAGCGCCAAATCTCGCCTGGTCCGATGCAATTATCATGTCACAGAGTAATGCCAAGGACAAACCAATCCCTGCCGCGATGCCGTTTACTGCGGCGATGGTGGGCTTGCCCAGGTTTCGGATGGGGAGAAGGAAGGCGCCCAGGGGCTCGAGGAGAGACCGACGGGGTATTTTTACCTCCTCGGAGATTCGCGCCATCTGCCCGCCGACATCGGCTCCAGAGCAAAACCCACGTCCTGCCCCGGTAAAGATAAGCACCTTTATCTCGTCGTCACCACGCACCTCTTCCGCCACCTTGGCAAACCCCTCCCTCATCTCCATAGTTATTGCGTTTAGCTTCTCCGGGCGATTGAGGGTCAATATCGCGATCCCATTTTCCTGTTCCAAGATCATGTCCCCATAGGTCATTTTAGGATACCTCCTTAGCCTTCATCCTACCATGAGAAAGCTCTTCAAAATCATATCGTAGCATAGCACCCTTGTCAATCAAAGGTGCTTGACACCTGAGAAGGAGCGTGATAGCCTTAAGATAGGAGGAACAGATGGCAGAGCGACGACTGAAGTTCACCTTCGCCCCGGAGCTGGTCACCGAACCGGTGATTTATTACCTTGGTCACGACTTCAAGGTGGTGACCAACATTCGTCGTGCCGAAATCACCGAGGAGCGAGGCTGGGTGGTACTGGAGATCGAGGGGGAGGACGAAGACATCGAGCAGGGGATCGCCTGGGTTATGGCTAAAGGGGTGGTGGTAGAACCAATGGAGGGCTGAAAAACCTTAAGGGAGGCCCTAAGGACAAAAAGAGGGTATTCATAGCTATTGAGGAACTGACCCAGAAGATAGATGCCAGGGAACTCAAGGAGTAAACTTTGTATCCCGCGATTCCATCCACTTCCGCCTCTGAGCAGATCTTGTTTCCTCGTCGGCGGGCTCATAATTGGCGAGGAAGGAATCCTTAAAAGATGGGAATGTCCCGTCGAGGATGTGCTCTCTCATCTCACCCATGAGCCTGATCACAAAGCGCAGATTATGAAGGCTGGCCAGGCGGTAGGCCAAAAGCTCCTCGCACTTGAAGAGGTGATGCAGGTAGGCTGCGGAGAAGTTTTGGCAGGTATAGCAATCGCACCCATCTTCTATGGGGCTATCACGATCCAGAAAGCAGGCATTTCTTATAATGATCCTGCCCCGGTGGGTGAAAAGACCGCCATTTCTGGCGATGCGAGTGGGAAGGGCGCTATCGAAGATATCGATCCCCCTGGAGACACCCTCGAAGAGGTCCTCAGGCGAACCCACCCCCATGAGATAGCGCGGCTTGTCCTCAGGGAGCAGTGCCACCGTTTCCTCCACCACCTCCTTGGTCACCTCCTTTGGCTCCCCAAGGCTCAAACCCCCTATTGCGTAGCCCTGAAAGCCGAGAGAGGTAACAAAATTCGCTGATTGGCGGCGAAGCTCCCTGAAGACACCCCCCTGCAGGATGCCATAGAGCGCCTGGTCTTGTCGCCGCTGGCTTTTCTGGCATCTCTGGGCCCA
>JBHIBU010000065.1:0-7212 GCA_046759245.1 Dehalococcoidia bacterium
AGGGAGGTCTCTGACCTTATGTTTTGTGAAGGGCGAGTAAGATTGGGGGGTGAACCCAAAGCCGAAGGCGCCAGGGTTAGAGAGCCATTGAAATCGGTGCTCCTCCCTCTACGGGAAGGTGTAGGCTTTGAGGACGAGGAAGAAGCCAAGATTTACTTGGCAGAGGCAATAAGCCACCTTTTGCAGGAGAAGGGGTATCATCCTCGAGAGCAAAGCGGTGTTGACCTCTACTTTGAGAAAGGGCCTCAAGGTTTCTTCATTAACCTTGCGGTACGCTGTGATGAGAAGGCAATGGAAAGAGCGAAAGAATTACTGGAGTTGCGACGAAAGCACGGCAGTGCCCACGAATACGGGCTAGTGGTCCCCGCGTTTCAGCAATCCCTTGGCGTCTCGCTGCGCGACCAGGAAAACTGGGTTTACGAGCACCAAGACTACTTAGCGGCACACCGTATTGGCGTCTATGCTGTTGACACTCAGAACCCCAACCAGCTTTACGCCTTCACCATTTTCCCCAAGCCAGTAGTGCTCCTTAAATATTTTATGGCTACCCAGGCACAATGGTCGCTCGTCCGACAACGATTGGCACAGCATTGAATGCCTCTGGTGGGCCATAGGCTACTACCTGGAACCAACTCCAAGCTTTGCAGCGAGCCCACGTGTTTGGCTTTTGCCTTTGGCTTGGGGGAGGGGACCCATCATCTCCAGGAATGCATCCCTCGAGGCCAGTCCGAGTTTGGCGACAGTCATCAGACTGTGCTCAAATTGCTAGGGGAAGGCGGCTGAAATACCGATTTTATATTGCTGCTGATATTGTAACTTAGAGCATCTTCCCTGGAGTTTTTGAGACTTAAGCCGCTCTTTTCACCTTTGCCGCCTCTGGGAGTCCGACACAGATTCTATCGGTTCATGGGCGGCGCAATTTGCTGCGCTCCTCGTGCTCCCTCTTTAGCTGACTCAGGTTAAACTTATATTCCAGCGGATGTTGACGAAGGAAGGTGAATTGCAAATCCTGACGGTACAACTTCACTGCAATTTCCGTGCTGGGGTCAAGGTCGAAAAGGCCTTTGTGTATACCCCAGATCGATCCGATTGGCAACTCCATACTATCTCCCGCTCCCAGGTCAATTATCAAAAGCCGTGGCGGCCCTCCCAGCAGATGTGGTGGGGAGATATAAATCTCTATCTCTCCCACTTTTCTGTCCCCACAGTTGGTGACCTCCAACATTACTTGGTAACGGTCAATCCCAGCGTAAGAAAGCCTTAGTTTGATATCCACAACTGGGTAGGCTTCGTCCTCATACACCTTCTCGCCTCCTTCGCCAGGGCGACCCTGTTTGCCAGACTGACCCGGATGTAACACTGCTAATCCTCCCTTCCTCTTCTACATGGGTTCTCCCCATTATCATCCACCTCATTAAGATTGTCAAATACAGCTAGAGTCTTGGCCAGCACTCCTCCACTAAAGATAATGCAACTTCTGCTGAAGTTACCCCTCTGCGCTAGCAAAAGCCTCCACAAAGCAGGTTGCGTCTACTGACGAGTTCGGCTCATCATTGCACAGATGGCCAAAATGTGCAGCCGGGCGTAAAAAAGGCCAGGCATCTACGGTCGGATACCTGGCCCGGGTGCTCAATGCTATTCTCGGTTGACGGTTATCGGGCAGTGGTGATGCCGATGCTCGTTCAGTGGAGAGCACAAGCAGAAGCCGAGGCGCAAGCGCAAGGCCCAAGAGCCCCTATCAGTCGATGCATAGCCGGCGCAAGCCCGAAAAATAGAGCTACGCAAAAGCGGGGGTCTGGAGCCTCGTTTTTGCCCTTTTCCAGCTTCAGGAAGCGGGGGGCAGGATCTCCGCTCTTTTTTTCTGCCTTATGGGCGGGGCTGATTAATGGGACGGGTTACCCCTTGCCGATACGGTAGACCTTGGTGCCACAGACGGGGCACTGGCCCTGAGTCGCCGGGCGACCATTCTTCATCACGATTGACTTTGGGTTCTTGATCTCCCTCTTCGCCCGACACTTCATGCAATACGCTTGCATCTGAAACTCCTTCCACTTTAAGTTTCTCCACGAAGGCTCCGTAGCAGACTACCAAAGAATCGCCTATCTGTCAACCCCGTGTAGTGGCCAATCAGGTTTCTTAAGATGAGGATGACTATTTGCGATTTGGAAGAGCTATTCACGTTCTTCCGCATGACCATCTAATGTGCTTCAAGAAACTTACATCTTCAGCTTTAAGCGCCCAAAATAGGCAATGATGAATTGAGGACTGTTCAGAAGGTAGCGGGCAAGAGGGATGACGAAATAGAGATGGCAGCAAGCTCCTTCAACAAAGAGGCTGAGCAGCGAGCCCTCTCTATCCTACTTTACCAGAGGACATACAGGGTGACGGTGGAATTATAGGGTCAGGGACAAGGATGGACTAATCCTTGTTCATCCGGTTGTAGCCGGTCACGGTCTTGGAATACCGTCAGTTCCCCCGCTCCTTTTCCAGTTCTAGGATGGCCACCAGTCCGTGTCCACACCCCATTCCCTTCTGAAGGCCCATCTCCAGCGCCCTGAAAGCATAGCCCAGACTGGGCTCGATGATGTTGGCCCTGACATCCCCCATCTTGGAGCGGTGGGTGGCGATAATGAGCCGTCGCATTTCAGCCATGGCCATTCTCAAGGCCCGGGGCTGATGCCCCTCTATCTCAGACCGAGGAGAAGCCCTCGCTGCATCGTAGTGGCCAAGGAGGGCGATGACATATCCCAGCAGGGCATTCCAGGAGCTCTGAAACATGGCATAGAACTCGTTGACGGCAGGGAAGCCGTCCTTGGGAACATAGTTTACCAAAAGACCTTCCAGCTCGGTTCGTATGTTGGGCTCGAACAGGGAGTTGACCCTTTGCCGCAGTGGCTGGGCATGGGGATTGTAATCCCCGGTGTCTATATGGCGGCCGACCAACACCGAGCGATCGAAAAGCCGCCTCAGCCTGATGTTGCCCCGGGACTGCTTCCGCGCGCTCTCCAAGATGGCGAGGACTTCACGCCGGGAGAGAAGAGCCAGGGTGAGGGAGGTGAGCTCGCGGCGCTTTCGCTCCTCCTTGGTGTAGATATAGGAGATCAGGTAGTCCATCCACTGCTCCCGGCTCAGGTCGTTGCTCCACAACATCTGCCACTCGTAGGAATAGCGGCCGAGCCAGTCGGCGACGATTAGAGAGCCACTTCGACCATGCTCGGCTAGCTTGGCCAGCAGCCGGGCATTCCGCTCGCAGCCGTTGTGGGAAAGGGTGCCATAGGAGGCAAAGTAGAGGTCATAGGGCTGCTCGGCCTCAAGGTCCACCTCATTGAAGTCGCCCTCAACGAAGGCCATGTTTGCCTGGTGACCATGGATGGCCTCGGCCTGGGCTATGAGTCCCGGGGTGAGATCGATCCCCTTGTAGAACTCAAGGAGGCCGGGCTCGATGGCGATGTTGGCATGGGAGGGTAGGCCGGTGTCCCCCCGCTTCACCCCCATAATCAGCTCATAGCCGTCGCCGCTGCCGCAGCCCAGGTCCAGGATGCGGAGCCCTTCCCCCCTCCCTCTCTTCCGGTCTACCATCCTCTGTAGACAGGGCTGGAGGAAGAGCCGCATTACCTCATCCTCCCACAGCCGCCTCACGTTGTCGTACTTGCCCACTAGGCCAGTGACCTTCTGATACTGGCCACTACTTACGGCCTCGTCATATGCCGACCTCTGGTACATAGCCCACCTCAGGACGCTTGCTACAGTTCCTCGACAACCCTCAACGCTTGGAAAGCATCGGCGCCGTAGCCATCGGCCCCGATCTCAGCGGCGAACTCCGCCGAGATCGGGGCGCCACCGATGATCACCTTGACCTTATCCCTGAGCCCAGCCTCGGCCAGACTATCGATGGTTTCCTTCATCGCTACCATAGTGGTGGTCAGTAGCGCCGAAAGGCCAAGGAAGTCGGGTTTCTCCGTCCTGACCGAGTCCACGATCTGCTCCGGGGTGACGTCTGCGCCCAGGTCCCTCACCTCATAGCCAGCTCCCCTGAGGATGATGGATACGATGTTTTTGCCTATATCGTGGAGATCACCCTTCACCGTAGCCATCATTACCTTCCCCTTGGAGGGCACGCCCGATTTGGCCAGGTGAGGCGACAGGATATCCATGGCCGCCCCCACCGTCTCCGCTGAGGCCAGCATATCGGGGATGAAGTACTCCTTGGTCTCAAACTTCTCCCCTACTATCTTCATCGCATCAGTCACTCCCTCCATAACTATGAGCCTGGGATCCGCACCATCGTCCAGCGCTTGCTGGACTAGCTCCTTGACCCCAGACTGGCCCACCAGGCCCCCATCAAAGCCCTCGTCTTCCTTGTCCATCCGGCCCTGGATCACATTCTGTTTTATGCGCTCTATGATGTCATCGCTCATGCTACCTCTCGCGGTACGTATTCAGTCTGGGCAGTATCCCGGGAACCTCTCGAAATATCCTCTCGCTGATATCGGGGGGGATGTGCTCCACCGGGCGCCGAAGCAATTCCTGCATCCTCTCATGGGCCCAGAGCAGGACCTCGTCCTTCGTCTTATCGCCCTCAAAGGGGTAGGGCCGGGTCACCTCGCCAGAGCGCAGCTTGGGGCGAATGTAGCGCACAAAGAGTTTCTGCGAGGTGGCCATCACTTGCCGTATCTGCTCCAGGGATGTGGCGACCTCGGCCTCATCCACCTTGGGCGCCCGGAGCAAGGCTTTCACCATGCCGATGTGGGCATCGTCCAGTAGCGCCTGAACCGGGCAGAAGGTGGCGGTCTTGTCCAGTAGGCCGAAGGCGTAGTGAATGTATTGAGCGCCGCTGAGGGCGACCACTATATGGGAGAATAGCTTCTCCACCGTGGCTTGGATGCCTGGGACCTTGACATCGGCCACCCCCGCCGTGGAGTAGCAGGGAAGGCCGTAGAGGCGGGCCATCTGGACGCAGTCGACGTTGTAATGGTTGAACTCGGGGACGCCATAGGAGTCGGCCAGGTCATCCAGTCCCGCCCTGGTGGGCACACTGCCATAGATGACCGGAGCACCGGGGTTAAGCAACTGGCTGAGAGCGATGCCGCAGAGGATCTCAGCGTTTATCTGGGCCACCATGCCATCCTCTTTGATGGGGGCGGTTGCCCCCCCCTGGGGAGAGGCCGAGATGACCAGTGGCATCCCTCTTCTCACTATCTCGATGCATTTCTGGGTAGTGTCGTCCACCAGCTGAAGGGGGCTCTTGAAGACGCAGGTGATGAATGAAATAATGGGATTACGCCTTAGCTCTTCCACGCCACCAGCGATTAGCTCCGCCATCCGGATCACTTCGTCCAGTTGATCGAGGCTGGTTAAACCAGCCATGACATGCTTGGTCATGTTGTTGAGGCAGGCGAAGAACTTGTTGACGTCCTTGTTTTCTTCAGTGATGTCCTCGTCCTGGATGTTCACCGGACGTATGAAGCCATCCAGGTTGTCCAGGTGCTCACCGAGGCGGGCAGCGCTACAAAGATCGGCCAGCATCCCCCGCCGCGGATGAAAGGTAGCTAGCTCTACCTCAACGCCGCGGTCCATCTTGCTGACGAAGGTTTCCACCCTCATCTCCAGCCAGACGTTAGTCTCCGACCCGCTGGCGAAGTAGACCCGGGGCTCGCTTCCATCCAGGATCAGGCTATTCTCCTCCCCTCTCGCCCCCAGCTTGACCACCTTGGGAGCCGTCTCCAGGGCGCGCAGGACCAGCGCCTCGGGGATGCTCACCCGCCAGCACCTGGCCGACGGCTCAGTGCTGACCTCGGCCCCATGGCTGGAGAAGATGTCCGCCGCCTCCCGGTTGTAGCACATGATGCCGGGATGGCGCAGCATCTCCACGGAGGCACCATGGATGCGCTCCATCTGGTCCCGGTTCAGCCTCTGGTATATAGTGTGGACCAAAACGCCCTCTCTGGGCATGGCCTACTCCCTTATCCTGCCTTTGCGGTAGTCCTTGAGGTAGCCCTTGCACAAGGGGTCCCCGCCCAGAACCACCCGTGCCGCCTTGATATTGGCCATCAGCCTCGCATCTAAAGGGTCTAGAATAACCGAGTCCAAGCCCAGGTACATGGCCATGAGCAGCAGCGCCCGATTTATTACGCCTCTCAGCGGCAAGCCGTAGGAAGTATTGCTCAAGCCGAGGGTGGTCTTGGCCCGGGGCCAGCGGGCCTTGATCTGCTCCAGGGTTCTCAGGGTAACCATTCCCTGTTCGGTGTCCACCGAAAGGGGAAGGGCCAGCGAGTCGAGAAATATCCTCTCCAGGGGGACCCCATAGGCCACAGCCCGCTCCAGGATGCGATCGCAGGCCCTGAGCCGCCCCTCCACATCTTGAGGGACGCCATTATCGTCCATAGCCAGGGCGATGACATCGGCCTGGTGCTCCAGGGCCAGGGGCAAGAGGGCTGCCAGCTTTCCCTCCTCGGCGTTTACCGAGTTGACGATGGCCGCGTTGCCCCGATAATGTGCCAGTGCTTCCTTTATCGCCCGGGGGTCGGAGCTATCTATGGCCAGCGGCATATCGGTCGCCGCCTGCACAGCGTCGATGGCCCACTTGAGGTCCTCCACCTCCTGCTCCGAGCCCTGCCCCCTGCCGGCGTTGATATCCAGATAATGAGCACCGGCGTCTGCCTGCTGGCGGGCCAGCTCCTGGAGGAAGGGGGCATCCCTGTGGCCTATAGCCTCGGCCACCCGTTTGCTGGTGGCATTTATCCTCTCACCGATGATGAGCATGATACCTCAATCTATGATCCCTGGTATCTCCTCCAGTATCCCTTGCCTCGCCCCATCCAGGAGCCGATAACCGGGGGCGGAGAGTATCTCCTCAACCCGATCCCTGGCCCTGGCATATGTGTCCCTCTTACCTTTGGCCTGCCACTCCTCCAGGTTATCCCTCTCGCTCAGGGTGGGCTGGTGATGCTCGGTGCGCATGTATTTCCTGGTATGCCTGGCAGCGACGAAGTGCCCCGCCGGGCCTACCTCCTTGATCAGGTCAAAGGCCAGGGTGTCACCGTCCACCCTTATGCCCTCCACCGCCCGCATCACCATGCCGATGATCTCGTTGTCCACCACATATTTCTCATAGCTCACACTGAGGGCGAAGTCCAGGAGGCCAGCGGCATCGTGGATGAAGTTGGCGCCAGCCAGGGCACAGAGCAGGCTGGAAAGGGCCGACTCATAGCC
>JBHIBU010000066.1:0-7042 GCA_046759245.1 Dehalococcoidia bacterium
CAGCATCTGGTTGGCATGCAGGGTTCAGAGAGGATAATCGCTATTAATACCGATCGCCATGCCCCTCTGGTTCAGATAGCCGACTATGCTCTTATCGGAGACTACCTGGAGATAGTACCGAAGCTGATCAAAGGCATTGAAACCAGAATGCGGAGCCGTATAGAAGAGATAAGGGAAGCCAGCGATGAAAGAAGACTTTGAAGTAGCCATAGTAGGGGCCGGCCCCGCTGGTATCTCAGCAGCCTGCATCCTGGCAGATGCCGGAATAAAAACCATTGTTTTCGAGCGTGGTGAATACCCAGGGGCCAAGAACGTATCTGGTGGAGTCCTTTACGGCCATGAGTTGGCCCAGATACTGCCTGACTACGTGGAGCGCAATTGTCCCATAGAGAGGAACATCGTGGAATCCAGGATTTGGTACTTATCGCACGAAGGCGGCTACAGTCTTGGCTATCGAGACAGCATTTTTGCTACCGATAGAAAGTACAATGTTTTCACTGTGCTCAGAGCCAAATTCGACCGCTGGTATGCGGAACAGGCTCGTCAGAAGGGTGCCCTGATAGTCCCCTCCACGGTCGTTATTGACCTCCTGCGAAATGATGAAGGTGCTGTGGCAGGGGTGGTCACCGGAAGAAAAGAGGGCGAAGTTCGGGCTAGGGTTACCCTTTTGGCCGATGGCATCAATTCCCCTTTGGCGGCGCGTACTGGCTTCCGCGCTGAGCCCAAACCGGAGCAGGTAGCCTTGGCTGTCAAAGAAATCATTGAACTACCCAGCGAGGTCATCGAACAGCGCTTCGGGGTCTCCAGCGGGGATGGGGTCACCACTGAAATACTGGGCGCCATTACCGGGGGTATGGACGGAGTGGCTGTTGTCTACACCAACCACCATTCTCTGTCCTTAGCTATAGGGGCCAATCTGGCCGATTACGCCTCTTTTGGAGTGAAACCCCATGAACTGATGGAGTCTTTCAAGCAGCACCCCATGGTAGCCCCTCTCATCTCCGGGGGCAAGACATTGGAATATATGGCTCACTGGTTGCCAGAGGGCGGATACGACGCTATTCCAGACCTTTATGGCGATGGCTACCTCATAGCCGGAGATTCAGCTATGCTGTTTAATGCCTTGCATCGAGAAGGTAGCAATTTGGCCATGGCCTCGGGAAAGATGGCTGCTGAGACCATTATTGAGGCCATTCGCCGGGATGACTGCTCCAGGAAGGGCTTGGCAGGCTACGGTGAGAGAATGGCTGAGTCATATGTTATTAAGGACATGAAGAAATATCGCAGGTTCGGAAGCTTTCTGTATCAGCACAAGGAAGCATTTGACCGGCTCCCTCGTCTTGCTTCCTTCGCCGGTAGAGAGATGCTTACTGTCAACGGTGTCAGTAAGAAACAGAAGCAGAAACTGATATTTAGCAATGTTCGACAAGAGATGTCCATTTTTAGGCTGCTTCGATTTCTGTGGCAAGGGTTGAGGTCGATGAGATGACTATGACAATAGAAGACAAGCTGTTCTTAGACCGATTCAAGGTAGATGAGGAAAGTCATCTTCGGATAATCGATGGAGAGAAATGTATGAAAGAGTGCCCGGAACAGCCTTGCCTCTACCTCTGTCCGGCAAATGTTTATCGACTGGAGGAAGACCGCATAAGTGTGAACTACGAGGGGTGTCTCGAATGTGGCTCCTGCCGCATCGGCTGTCCGCATTTGAACATCGAGTGGCGTTTTCCCAAAGGCGGCTACGGAATCAGCCACAAGTTCGGCTAGTAGGCACCTAGATGTAAAGGGCGCTCCTTCTTGCCGGTACAAGCCACCTCAAGGTCGGGTTGCGCCCTGCCGACCAAGGCTGATCTAGGCAAAGCAAACACCACCTTGAAAATCGCAATCTAGGGTTCCATCTATTGAATGCCTCGGGGAGCCGACCATCCACTCAGGAGTGAGTTGCGGTAAACCTGCCTCTGAGGCCAGGGAACTCAGGGGGCCCGCTCACCGATGTGTACGGGCGGCTGATAGTAGTATTCTGACAAGCGATAGACGTGCCCAAAGCTGGCACATATAGCCACTAATCAGCTAGGACAGGGCTGTGACAAGGAGGATTTTGGGTGCTGAAGCGTAGGGCACGGACGCCGCAGGTTGGTTCCAGATTTCAAACGAGGCTTGACAGCCAAACTCAAG
The DNA here is from genome assembly GCA_046759245.1 of Dehalococcoidia bacterium. Taxonomy (GTDB): domain Bacteria; phylum Chloroflexota; class Dehalococcoidia; order E44-bin15; family E44-bin15; genus JBHIBU01. Next base: position 2,176 of record JBHIBU010000066.1, read on the forward strand.
AGGGCCATACTTAATCGACACAGGTGTGGAAAACGGCCAGCATAGCCTTATCAAGAGTTGAAATGGGAAACCCCCGTGTAATGCAAAGTTAACATTCGACCCAAGGAGGTGTCCAGTGAGAACAGGGGCAGAATATATCGAAAGCGTGAGGAAGCTGAAGCCCACCCTCTACCACCGAGGTCAGAAAATCGCTAATATGGTGGACCACCCCTCCCTCAGGTGGCCGATCAAGGTGGTGGCTCAGGTCTATGACTGGTGCCTCGATCCCCGCTATCAGGACATTTTGACCGCCCTCTCTCCTATCATCGAGGACAGAGTGGACCGCTTCCTGCATGTCTTCGGCAGTGTGGATGACCTGCTATCACGACAAAAACAGATGAGATTTCTGCAAACCCACCTAGGCGGCTGTGCCGTAAAGTGCACCCAGCTGGGAATAGTCAATGCGCTTTATTCCACCACCTATGATATGGACCAGGAACTGGGCACCAATTATCACCAGAGATTCCTGGACTATCTGAGGTATATGCAGCAGAACGACCTCCTGGTGACCGGATCAATAATGGATGCCAAGGGAGACCGCAGCCTGACGCCAAGCGAGCAACCTGACCCGGATATGTACCTTCACATAGTAAAGGAGAGGAAAAATGGCATCGTGGTGCGGGGGGCTAAAGCCCATCAGACCGGTCCCATGTTCGCCAATGAGATAGCCGTTGTCCCCTGCGATGTGATGCGGGGTGAAAAGGAACGGGACTATGCAGTAGCCTTTGCCATCCCCAGCGACACCAAGGGGATAACCTATATCCTGCAGCAGAACTTGGCTGATGCTATGTGCGCTGCCTGTGTCGGCGCAGAGGCGGACCTGGGTAACCCTACCTATGGTTGCCAGTTCGGAGCCACCTCGCTGATGATATTCGATGACGTCTTTGTCCCCAATGAGCGCATCTTTATGAAAGGGGAGTGGAAATTCACCCGCCATCTGGTGACCCGGATAGGCACCATGGCACGGCTGTGGCAGACGGGATGCCGACCCGCCATCTTCGACCTGGTTATGGGGGCTAGCTATCTCATCGCCGAATACAATGGCATAGCCCGCTCCCCGCACGTGGTGGATAAGCTCACCGAGATGTCTTATCTCACCGAGACGGTATGGGGGCTGGCACTGGGAGCAGCTGTATCCGGCAAGCCCACAGCCAGCGGGGCTTATATCCCTGACCCGCTGCTGACCAATTGCGCCAAGCTTCAGTCCACCCGAGCTTTCTACGAGATTATCAAGAGCGCTATTGACATCACCGGCGGGATAATTGTGAGCCTCCCCTCCGAGGAGGATTTGCGCCATCCCGAGGCGGGCAAATGGATGGAAAAATACCTTAAAGGAGCGGCGGAGTTCCCCACCGAGCACCGGTTGCGGATGGTGCGCTTCCTCCAGGCAATGACCGGGGGACCGATTGCAGCGGCACTGCACCACTCCGGAGGACCGATGCAGAATCAGAAGATCATCATCTTCCGCGAGACCGATTTCGAAGCCAAGAAGAAGTGGGTCAAGGTGCTCACCGGGATCGAGAAAGAGGGATAGCTATTTCAAATTATGATAGGCTATCCTTCTTTTCTTCCTTGTCAGGGCTCTGGGTGAGAACTTCAAAAACCTGCGTTAATGACAGGCCTGCACGGGGGAGGTGGGGAGCCTGGATGGGGGCCAGTGCAAACTACTGTCCCTTCTACGGAGCGGCGGGTAAATTAGTGGCCAGCGTTACAATGAACTGTGCCCCTTCCCCCATGGCGCTCCTGGCCTCGATATCCCCACCATGAGCCCGTACTATTTCCCTGGCGATGGCTAACCCCAGCCCTGTGCCAATTTTGGCCGCATCAGCTCTGTAGAAGCGTCTAAATACATAAGGCAACTCTTGAGGGGAAATCCCAGGGCCAGTATCAGCCACGATAATTTCAACAAGAGCAGGGGAGGTCTGCCGAGCACTAAAGCTTATCTCTCCTCTCAGTGGAGTATGTTTCAAGGCATTGTCCAGCAGATTGCTGAAAACCTGCTCCAGGCGGTCAGCATCGCCCACTATGGACGGCAATGGCTCAAGGTCTGCTCTCAATCTTAAGCCCTTCTCTTGTGCCCGCATCATGAAAATCTCCTGGCAGTGCTCTAGAAGCGCCCTTACATCTACTGGCTCCCGAAGCATCTGTATCTGGCCAGATTCTATTCTGGAAAGCTCAAGGAGTTCGTCTACCAGGCGGATCATGCGCTTGGACTCATCCTCAATGATCCGGGCTGCTCTGGACTGGGCTTCACTATCTCTGGCAGTTCCGTCAACCATTGCCTGGGCAAACCCCCTGATAGAGGTAAGCGGGCTCCTCAGCTCGTGGGAGACATCGGCCAGGAACTCCCTGAGCCTCTGCTGAGAATGTTTCACCTGCTTGGCCATCTGATTGAAAGCCAGGGCAAGCCCTCTTACCTCCTTGGGGCCGGACAAGGGAATCTCTTGATCATACCGACCCTGAGCTATTTCCTCAGCGGCGTCCGTCACCCACTGAAGGGGACGGTAGACCGAGCGAGCAAGGAAAATGGCTATCACTACAGAGACCACAAGGGCGATGAGCCCAGCCCACAAAAAGGGACGGGAAAAACCAGCCCACAGGACAAGAGCACCCGCACGAGGCACAGCGAGAACGAGGGCTTCAGGAAGGGAGGGGCTTTGAGAGCCGAACACTCCCGCAAGAGGGTAGGCGGCGAAGATAAAGGTCTGTCCCTTGGGCATCACATAGCTTCCATGATGAGGCCCTGAGAGGTCATGGGGCAGCGCTCCCGCTGGAAGCCTGTCAAGACGCCCTCCAATGCCCTCCCCGGGAGATGCCTGCCTGACGATATTTCCTTCATCGTCCACCAGAAGAATATACACGCCGGTTTCCTGTGCCTGCTCCCTCAGATTTGCCCACACCTCATCCAGGGATGCCTCGCCCCGAGCTAGAGACCTGGCTTGAATATAGATAGGTATCGTCATGTCATCCAGGCGCGCCATGGCAAACCTGTTGCGGTAGCCCTGAAGCAGTGCTGACACGGCAACGGCAACTATAGCCAAGCATAGAACTACGATTAAGGTATGGGACAGAATTAGACGCCAGCGTAGGCTCATCGGAAACCCCTATGTTGAAAGTAGCTTCCCTCTCTGGCAGAAAGTCCTATTTCAGTCATTGCTCGCTTGTGTTTTCGACACCATCTTGTATCCCATGCCTCGAACTGTTTCTATCAGGGCACTGGCCCCCGCCATTTTTTCCCGCAGATGGTTGATATGAACATCCACAGTGCGCGTTTCACCGTAGTAGTCGAATCCCCAGACCAACTCTAATAGCTGTTCCCGGCTGAGGACCATGCCCAGATTCTGGGCCAAAGTGGCCAAAAGTGCGAACTCCTTGCTGCGCAATGTCAACGGTTGCCCATCTACGGTGGCCTCATGTCGAGAGGGGTCGATCCGAAGGTTGCCCACCTCCATGGCTTTGCCCAGGCTGAGTCCAGCCTGGTAGCGGCGGAGGATAGCCTTGACCCTGGCCACCAGCTCCCTGGGGTTAAATGGTTTTGTTAAATAATCATCCGCCCCCAGCTCAAGCCCTACTATCTTATCGATATCCTCCTTGCGTGCAGTGAGCATCAAAAGGGGGATGTCGCTCTTCTTCCGTATCTGCCGACAGACCTCAAAACCGTCAATATCGGGCAGCATCAGGTCAAGGACAACGAGGGCAGGTTGAACCAGGCCTAGCTTTGACAGGGCATCGCTGCCACTACTGGCTGCTTCCACTCGATAGCCTTCCTGCTCAAGGTAGAGCCGGGCCAGTTCTACGATGTTTGGCTCATCATCAACGACCAAGACAGTTGTCATGACCAAAACCCTATGGGCGAAACCGAAGAATACTGGTTTGCGTTATCATATCTCAAACTGCTCTCTGTGGCTACCCCTCAAGGGGCAGCAAGCCAGGGGAACCCCTGGCTTGCTGCCCCAGGATATCCGACTACGGACCTGGCGATCGGCGGCCGTCATTCACTTAGGGAGACATTGGGGCTGGCGAGTCTGATCCGGGTAGGAAGACCCGTGGACCATCGGCCAGCATGGCCGTTGATCTCGTAGGTGCCATGCCCCCAGAGGATGACTCGGCCGCGGCCGTGGGCAGAAAGCTCGACATCCGCCCCAGCGAGGACGACGATGATCCGTGACCCTTTTACATGGGCCCTACCATGGAAACCTGAGTACTGGATCCAGCCATCAGCAAACACCTCCCTTTCCCCATAGCCCGTCACCTCAATGATGGCGTCGCCGGCCCGGTCATGGATCCACAGCAGCCCGTTGCCGCTGACATCGACACTGCCCCTGCCCCCTAGTATGGCTATGCCGTCACCCTGGGCAGTAAGCGTGCCAGCGCCTTGAGCCGTGTCCTCCACAGCGCTAGCCACCGAAGCATTGACTACCGAGGCTAACCCCATGCTGGCTACAAGAGCCAATGCCACCAATATCAAACCGAGCGTCTTCTTCACTGTGTGCACCTCCTCTCCTTGTTGACCGAGGTCGGCTACAAGCTATGACCGGGGCCCCACCGTCAACGCTTGCGTGCCAACCCACAGTCTGCCACTAGTATAACGTTGGATTGTTACCGCCGTTTTTTCTCCATGTAAAACCTTTGTAAAACTTTAGCTTCCAGGCGAGGCCAACAATCTGGTGCAATTGTTACCCCTGAGGCTCAACAAGGTGATGGAGACAAAGAAAAATCTGTCCGCCAGATTCCGAAGGGGGATCAATGCGCCAAATTCAGAGAATTGGCTGCGGCAAGCCACTGGGCTGTGGCCAGGGGCAAAAGCCTTCGCGATCTGCCGGAAACA
>JBHIBU010000067.1:0-7028 GCA_046759245.1 Dehalococcoidia bacterium
ACTACTTCGAGCGCATCGATATCGAGTTCCCCTCGGAGGAACGGGAGGGGATCATCCATCGCCTCGCCAAGAGCAGACCGGGCCAGATCGATAACCTAAAGTTAGAGAAGATGGACACCAGCGATGGCTTTCGCTTTTTACTGGCCAATGGCACCTGGCTGCTGGTCCGCTTTTCGGGGACGGAACCGATTCTTCGTATTTACGCCGAGAGCGATAGCCCGAAAAGGGTGCAGAGGCTGCTCGCCGAGGGCAGAAAGATAGTGGGGATTTAGCCCATGACAGACCTGGACGACCCCGAGGTCTATACAAGATTCGATCCCTCCAATATGATAGCGAGAATTGGTCAATTACCTCAGCAGTGCCGAGAGGCATGGCATAGCGCCATGGGCTTCCCTTTGCCCTCCGATTACTCCCGTATCGATAGGGCGGTTATCCTGGGTATGGGAGGCTCTGCTATCGGTGGTGACCTGGTGGCCGCCCTGGCCCTAGAGGGGGGGCCACCCGTCTCGGTGCATCGCGACTACGACCTACCCCTGGTCGATGAGGGAACCCTGGTCATCGCCTCAAGCTATTCAGGGAACACCGAGGAGACCCTCTCCTCCTTCGCCAAGGCGCTCCAAACGCCGGCAAAGAAGCTGGCGATCACTACCGGGGGTAGGCTTAAGACCCTGGCCGAGGAAAGCGGTGTTCCCGTGTTCTGTTTCCGATATTTGTCCGAGCCCCGCACTGCCTTGGGCTACATCTTTTTTTCGCTCTTAGGGCTTTTTCGAAAGCTGGGCCTCGTCCCTATCGAATCGCAGGACATAGATGAAACGATAACAATTCTTGAGGAGCTATCCACAAGGCTGGCTCGGAGGGTGCCAATGGAAGCCAACCCGGCGAAGCAATTGGCAATCAGGCTTTCCGAGCGCTTAGTATTGGTCTACGGGGCGGGCATCCTCTCCAAGGTAGCCCTGCGCTGGAAGACCCAACTCAACGAGAACAGCAAGGCCTCGGCCTTCTCTGAGTGCCTTCCCGAGCTCGACCACAATGCTGTGGTCGGCTATAGATTCCCCTCTTGGCTTGGGGAAAAGGTATTTGTAGTGATGCTTCGTTCCCCCTCACTCCACCCCCGCACCCTGATACGCTATGAGGTTACCGCTGAGATCCTCGCCGATGCTGGGATCGCCCATGAAGTAGTTGAGGCCGAGGGGAAGAGCCCGCTAAGCCAAATGATGAGCGCCGTTCTCTGGGGCGACTATGTCAGCTATTACCTGGCGATGCTGAACAATGTCGACCCTTCTCCGGTAGCGGTTATCGACCACCTCAAGGAACGACTGGGCAAGATTGAGGTGGAGCGTTGAAATAGTCCGGTATCGATTCCCTTAGTGGCCAGAAAAGGGGGTAACTATGGATTTTGGGTTCACCGCAGAGGAGGAGGCGTTTCGCCAGGAGATTCGCCAGTTTCTGAAGGAGGAGCTGCCTCCAGATTGGGAGGGGTTTGAGGAGGACTATGCCCCTGAGAACTTTGAATTTACCAAGCAGATAGTGAAGAAGCTGGGGGCGAAGGGGTGGCTCACTTTGGCATGGCCCAAGGAGTATGGGGGTCTGGGTCGCCCTCCTCTGGAGCAACTGATCTATAAGGAGGAGATGGCCTACCATAGGGTGCCGGGCATCGATATGGGTATAGGAGGGATAACCTGGATCGGGCCCACCCTGATGCTGCTGGGGACGGAGGAGCAGAAGAGGGAGCACCTGCCCAAGTTAGCCGCCGGGGAGAGGTGGTGGTGCACCGCCTATAGTGAGCCCAATGCTGGCTCCGATATGGCTGCGGTGATGTGTCGCGCCGTAGCCGATGGAGATGATTACATCATCAACGGGCAGAAGGTATGGACCAGCGCCGCCCATATCGCCGATTGGTGCTGGTTAATGGCAAGGACCGGTCCCGAGGAGCCAAAGCACAAGGGGATCAGCCTTCTCCTTGTCGATATGAAGACCCCAGGTATCACCGTTCGCCCCCTGGTAAACATGGCCGGTCACCACCACTTCAACGAGATCTTCTTTGACGATGTGCGGGTTCCCAAATCAAACCTGGTGGGGGAGGAGAACCGCGGCTGGTATCATATAGTGATCTCCCTGGACTTCGAGAGGACCGCTGGCGTTATGATGGCCGGCGCCGCCAGAAGAACGCTGAAGGATGTGGTAGGGTTTGTCAAGGAGACAAAGTGTAATGGGGAACCCCTGGCCAGAGACCCCGCAATTCGGCAGAAGCTGGCGGAGCTCGCTATCGAGGTCGAGGTTGCCCGCATGATGTCCTATCGCGTCGTCTGGATGCAGGCTAAAGGGATCATCCCTAACTATGAGGCATCTATGATAAAGGTATTCGCCTCCGAAGCGATGCAGCATGTTGCCCGGGTGGGGACACAGATCATGGGACTCTACGGGCAGCTAGAGATGGCCTCCAAATGGGCGCCGCTAAAGGGAAGGATGGAGAATACCTATCTGGGCTCCGTGGGCATGCTCATCGCTGCCGGCACCTCGGAGATCCAGCGGAGCATCATTGCCATAAGGGGGCTGGGACTGCCCAGGTAGGCCCTTTTATCTCTTGGTATATTGCTTTGCTTTGCGGGCACGGATGAGACCGTATTTCTTGCGCTCCTTCACTCGAGGGTCACGGGTGAGCAGCCCGTGGCGGCGCAGCACTGGCTTCAGGCTCTCATCGGCCTGAACCAGGGCGCGAGCGATGCCATGGCGGATGGCCCCCGCCTGCCCTGAATCGCCACCACCAGCTACCTTGATGCTGACATTAAACCGATCCAAGGTATCGGTCACCATCAGCGGCTTAAGAATATCCCTGCGAAGCCCCTCTCTAAGAAATAGCTCATCAAAGGGCTTGCCATTGACCACTATGGGGCCCAGCCCAGGATAAAGCCTCACCCGAGCCACCGTGGTCTTCCTTCTCCCCGTGCCATAGAAGTAGACCCTATCGTTCAACCGCCCCCTCCTTTAGATTTTCTCCCCTCACCTGGGCTTCATGGGGGTGGCTATCTCCCGGATAGACCCTAAGCCTTCTAAACATCTCTCGCCCCAGCCGATTGTGGGGCAGCATCCCCTTCACCGCATATTCTATCGCCCTGGTGGGGTGGGTGTCCATCATCTTACCGAAGGTGGTGCTTTTCAGACCACCGGGATATCCGGAATGACGATAGTATACCTTCTGTTCCACCTTTTTACCTGTGACCCTAACCTTTGCTGCGTTCAACACAATGACGAAGTCACCGGTATTGAGGTGGGGCGTATATATCGGCTTGTGTTTGCCCATGAGAAGGCCAGCCACCTCAGAGGCCAGCCGGCCAAGGGTCCTCCCCGAGGCGTCGATAACATGCCAGGTAGGCTTAAGGTCGGAGGATTTGGTGCTGTAGGTTTTCATCCCAAGGCTCCATCGGGGTAATTGACCTTGATCAGAAAAAGCCCGTGAGGGGGTAAAGCTGGCCCTGCCAAGCCCGGGCTTTTTGAACGTGCAATCCAGTGGAAGGTTTCCACATCGCTGTTGCCCAGTCCCACCTTAAGTAAAGCACCTATGGTATTGCGCACCTGATGAGGGAGGAAGGAGTTGGCCACCATAGAGAAGGTCACCAGATCGCCCTCTCTCGCCGCCTCCGCTCTAAAGACGGTGCGCACCGTGTTCCTTCTCCCATCGAGGGAGCTGGCAAAGGGGGCGAAATCATGCTTACCCAAAAGGTCTCGGCATGCCTCGTTCATCGCTTCGATATCGAGCGGCCTGGGCACAAAGTAGGCGCTCCTACGCAGGTGGGGGGAGGGGGTGGAGCTATTTAGTAGGTAATAACAATACTCCCGGCTGAGGGCATCTCGCCTGACATCGAAGTCCTGAGCCACCCTGAAGGCTTTGCTGACGGCGATGTCCCGGGGCAGGTAGTGATTCAGCGCCCGGATGAAGGTCTCCAGGGGCAGGGGCGACGTGGTATCGAACCCTACCACCTGCCCTTTAGCGTGAACCCCTTGATCAGTGCGGCTGGCACAAGCGATACGAATCTCCTCCCCGGTAAGCCTCCCCAGGGCACGCTCGATCTCGCCCTGAACGGTGGGCAAACCGACCTGGATCTGAAGTCCGTGGTATCGGGAGCCCTCATATTCCACGATAAGGGCAATTCTCCTGGCATCCATAACGGCCCTACACCACCAGCTCCAGCCGAGCCATCGCTGCTCCATCCCCGAGACGGGGCTCAAGCTTTACTATGCGGGTGTAGCCACCAGGGCGATGGGCATACCTGGGGGCAATCTCATCAAACAGCTTCTTCACCACCTTTTTATCGGTTACAAAGGCTAGCGCCTGACGACGGGCATGCAGGTCGCCATCCTTGCCCAGGGTAATGATCTTCTCTGCCATACCACGCACCTCTTTTGCCTTAGCCTCAGTGGTCACAAGCTTCTCATATCTCAAGAGGTCGGTTACCAGGTTGCGATACATACTAACCCGGTGCCCTGTGGGCCTGCTCAATTTTCGACCGGCAACTCGATGCCTCATCCTAAAGCTCCTCCCAGTCTATGCCACCACCCTGCTCAGGGACCTCAACCTCCTTTTCCTCAGGGAGGAAGCCCAAGGCCTTGAGCTGCTCCCCAATCTCCTTAAGAGCCTTCTGCCCCAGGTTTCTTATGGTAAGCAGCTCCTCCTCACTCCTCTCCATCAGCTCCCCAACCGTGGCGATCCCCGCCCTCTTCAGGCAGTTAAAGGTGCGCACCGAGAGGCTAAGCTGCTCAATAGGCATATTATATTGCTCCAGCGGGATAGAAAGGCGGGGCTGTTCGCCCACCCCGAGAGGGAATCTGGCCAGTTCATAGAAAAGGTGGAACTTCTCTATCAAGATCTGGGCGCTCTGGCTCACCGCTTCGATGGGCGATATGGTGCCATCGGTCCATACCTCGAGGATCAGTCGCTCATAGTTGGTCTCCTGCCCAACGCGGGTGGGCTCCACAGTATAATTAACCTTTCGGATCGGGGTGAAGATGGCATCTACAGGGATCACCCCTATGGGAAGCCCATTTTTCCGACCGGCGGGCATATACCCCTTACCCTGCTCCACATTGAACTCCACCTCGAGCTTGGCATCAGGGGAATCCAGGGTGGCCAGGTGAAGCTCAGGGTTCACCACCTCGAAATCGGCGGAGGGCTGGATGTCACCAGCCGAGACCCGACCCTCGCCTGTGGCCTCCAGGATCAACATCCCCTCCCCGGCGGTGAGGGGGCGGAGCCTCAATGCCTTGACATTTAACAGGAATTCTATGGTGTCCTCCTTCATATGGGGGATGGCGGAGAACTCGTGCATCACCCCCTCGATCTTGACCCAGGTTACCGCAGCACCGGGAAGCGAACCTAAGAGCACCCTCCTCAGCGCATTTCCCAGGGTAGTGCCAAAGCCCTTCTCCAAAGGGCCGGCGCTGAACCGCCCATATTTCTCTGAGCTTTCCTCGCACTCTATGTTAGGCATAACGCTCTCAAACAAGGGACTACCTCCCAAAAATCATCTGGAGTAATACTCCACAATGGCTTTTTCATCGATCCCGAGATCGATGTCGCTGCGGCTGGGCAGGGCGAGCACTCGACCATAAAGCTTTTCCCGATCCAGGCTCAACCATTGGGGCACAATCTTATCTTGAATCTGCTGTGCCACCCTTTTGTAGTACTCTGTTTTGGTGCTTTTTCCCTCCCAAGCGATAACATCCCCCGACCTAACGGCGCAGGAGGGGATGTCTGTCTTGCGCCCATTAAGGGTGATGTGACCATGGCGCACTATCTGGCGGGCCTGCTGCCGAGAGTCGGCGAAGCCAAGGCGATAAACCACGTTATCAAGCCTCATCTCCAGGATCTGGAGCAGGTTTTCCCCGGTGATCCCGGGGCGCCTCTCCGCTGCGGCGAAATGCCTGCGAAACTGCCTCTCCAGGACACCATAGGTATGTCTCGCCCGCTGCTTCTCCTTAAGCTGGAGGCCACGGTCGGATACTTTTCGCCGCCGCGCTCGCTGCTGGCCCGGGGGCAGCTTGCGCCGCTCCATAGCACACTTGCGAGTGGTGCACCGCTCCCCCTTAAGCATCAGCTTATCGCCCTGCCTGCGGCATAGCCGGCAAACCGGTCCTGTGTATCGAGCCATTTTTTCGCCCTACCCCTCAAATTCTAAGGAGAGTTCGCAAAGCGCTTTCCCTCCCAATTTTCTCCCCAAAAGTATTTATACCCTTCTCTTCTTGCGGGGGCGACAACCATTGTGGGGGATGGGGGTTACGTCCCTGATCCCGATAATGGTAAGCCCCGCCGCCTGCAGGGAGCGCACCGCTGCCTCACGCCCACTTCCCGGTCCCTTCACGTAGACCTCAACCTGGCGCAACCCATGCTCCATTCCCCTCCTCGCTGTCTGCTCCGCAGCCATCTGCGCGGCATAAGGTGTCCCCTTTCGCGACCCCTTGAAGCCAACGGTCCCCGAACTCCCCCAGGCAATGGCATTGCCCGAGGGGTCGGTAAGGGTGATGACGGTGTTATTAAACGTGGATTGGATATAGGCTCGCCCCTTGGGAACGGACTTCCTTTCCCTTTTTTTAATCCTCGCCGGTTTCTTCTTATCTGGCATAGCCCTCCTTTACTTCCGGGTCACGGTGCGGCGACGCCCGGCCACCGTCTTCCGGGCACCCCTTTTGGTGCGGGCATTGGTTCTGGTGCGCTGACCATGAACGGGCAATCCCCTGCGATGCCTGATGCCACGGTAACTGCCAATCTCGATGAGCCTCTTGATGTTGAGATTGACCTCTCGCCTCAGCTCCCCCTCAACCCTGTACCCCTTATCGATAAGCTCGCGAATTCGGCTGGCCTCCCCCTCGCTGAGGTCCTTCACCCTGGTATCGGGGTCGACCCCGGTCTGGGCCAGGATCCTCCGGCTCAAAGAGGGCCCGATACCGTAGATATAACACAACCCGATCTCGATTCGCTTGTCCTTGGGAAGGTCTACCCCTGCTATCCTCGCCATCTTTTCGTCCTTTTCGCC
>JBHIBU010000068.1:0-7019 GCA_046759245.1 Dehalococcoidia bacterium
GATAGTCAGCCTCAAGGAAACCCGCAGTCCTATGTTGACGCAGTTTCTGATGCCCTGGAGGGCCGCCTGGAAGGCGCCCTTTTTGCCGCGGAAGTGGTCATTTGTCACACCGATGCCATCCAGGCTGATTCCCACTTCAGAGAAGCTGACTCGGTGAATCCTTTCGGCTACTGACTGAGTAATGAGGGTGCCATTGGTGGAAAGGGCGGGTCTCATTCCTTGCTCCTTAGCAAAGCCGGCTAGCTCAAAGATGTCTTCCCTGAGCAAGGGCTCACCTCCTGAGAAGAGGAGCACGGGCACGCCGAATGCAGCCAGGTCGCAAATGAATGCCTTTCCCTCCTCTGTATCCATCTCTCCCGGGCTGCTCAGGCTGTTTGCATTGGCATAGCAATGGAGGCAACGCAGGTTACACTGTCGGGTGCAGTTCCAGACTACGATGGGGGGCGGAACATTCTCTGTAGAGAGATTTGCCCTTGAGAAATGGGGCTCTTGACCACCGTAGCGGAGGTTATCTCCGGGCCCGATATTATCACAGAGTAGCCGTGAAATCGATATCACTGAGCAACGCCTCCATCGCCATCGGTTTGCGGGATACTGCGATAGTCTTGGTGTGCTGCTACCAGCGAGACCAAGGCCTCATCCATGATATACGTCACCAAGGGTATAGCCTCCACTGTGCGCTCATCTAGTGCTTTTCTTCCTTTCAGGAGATGAGTAGCAGCGTTTACCACCGGATTCCGATGGAGGGTGAAGGCTTCGAGGGAATCAGTAAGCGAAAGGCCCTGCTTCGCCAACTCCTCTCCGAAATCGCACCCTATATCATGAGCAAGCTTGATGGTCTCCTCCCGCTTACGGGGCTCGGTTATGTATCTGATAACTAGGTCAAGCAGTCGCCTGCCATACTGTCCCAGACGCTCTTGGGATTCCCTGCTAAGCCGGCTATACCATGAAGTATTGCTGAAATTTGCCCCCACGATCTCACGGTGGAGAGAGGCTGCACCTTCTAACTCGGCAACCAGATCTTTGATACTGTGTACCCTCTGGCGCGAGCCCATAAACTGCCGCAGTCCATCCATGGAGTAACGGCGATGACCACCAGGAGTTACGAAAGCTCTTATCTTGCCCTCATCAGTCCACTGTCGAAGGGTCGCCTCACTAACCCCCAGGATTTGGCTAGCCTCGCTTATTCTAATTAGAGTTCGCTCGCTGTAATGCCGCTCCCTTGACATAGCTTCCACGCAAAAAAGGAAATCGTTCAAATTGTTTTCGATGCCAAAAATCTGCTGAAATCTTCAGGATTTTATATAATTCTGGATAATGATAGCATGCGCAGGCCATGAATGCAAGGGGTTAAAACGCCCTGTCTTAAGATTTCCAGGTAGGCATACCTAGGAATGTCTCTCAAGGTGGCATAGTCAGAAGGCAGAGATTTTCAGAGAAGATACCTATTTAGGAAACGGACCGTCTCTTTCCAAGCATCTCGATAGGTTTCCAGAGTAAATACGTGTCCCTCTCCAGGATATATCTTCATCTCGAAATAGTTATTATTCCTTTCCAATTCCCTTGCCAGCATGTGAGCATGTTTCACCGGAATTACCTCGTCTAGTTCTCCGTGAATGATAAAGATAGGGCATGTGACCCTTTCAACGAAATTGATTGGTGACCTGATTCTGTACTCCTCCGCAAGCTTTTGCGGTGATCCGCCTATTAAATCCTCGATGAAAGGGTTTAGCATGTGGTGAGCTATCATGTCTACCGGGGCAGCCCACAAAACCACGGCCTTGAAATCCTCGCTTCGCTGACACGTCAATAAGGTATTAAGCGCGCCTCTGGAATATCCAAACATGCCTATTCTGTTTTCATCCACGAAACCCTGGGATTTGATATATTCCACAAGGTTTAGCAGGTCCTCTATTTCCCCTTTGCCGTATTCTTGCCTGCCCTGCGATCCAACATATCCCCTGAAGGTCATAGTTAGGGCTGCATAGCCGGTCCCTGCCAGTTCGATGCACATTTCCTCATATACCTCGTCCATTCCACCTCCCCCATGATTGACCAATACGGCTGGGAAACGCCCCTTTTCCTCCGGCTTAGCCATGAATACCTTCAGCTTTAAACCCTCACTGAGGAACTCGAAATAGGCGGCTTCGATTCTGGCTTCCATCGTCAGTAGCATATGCCAAACTTGCCTGACTGTCAATTCCGGTGGGGCACTACGGGGCAGCAAGGCGATAGTAGTTGCCGAAGGCGAATTGGGCGCAGCGTAGCGAGGCCAGATACGCTCTATTAGGCGAAGACCCGGCAGTCCAGCCCCCCGGGAAATGTTCCCTCTTCACGAAGACCTGGTGGCAGAGACCCGGAAGACCGGTCCGGTAAACAGCGCTGTGGTAAAAGCCCAGAGGGGCTCTTCAATGGGAACGCCCGCCAGCATGATGCCCCACGTGTTCTCAAGATTCCAAAAGGCCTGTATCACTCCGGGGAAGATGGGCAGGAAAAAAACTACGCAGAAGAGCCAGTATAGGAGCCCGAAGATTACCGCAATAGGAATGACCAGCGGGAAAATCTTCCATCTCCCGAAGAGCATTAAGAGGGATAGAATCATCACAATGAGTAGTACGGCGTGCATGGAATTCATATCAAGCCCCGAAGCCAAGAGTACCATCAGGAACAAGCCGACAACACCCCAGCCTATCATCCGAAGGAGAGTTCTGCGCGAAACGCGAGGCAGCTCGGCAAAACCTCTTCGCAAAGCCAAACCTTCAAATATGCCTGCCGCAATGCCAGCAACGGCAAAAGTTATGAGGAAGTCCTCCAATCCGAAGCGCCACCCTCCAACAGCTATGTCCAGCAGGTAAATGGGATGCCAGTACTCCGGGATGAACCAGAACTCGCTGATGATGCCCACCGGAGCGAAAATCAGGCTGGTCCAAAAGATGGCCGGGCGGCTTCGAGGTAGGAAAACAAAGAGAGCTGTCCAGATGACGATATAAGTTAACGTCCCTACCGCATAGGCGTAAGTAAACAAGGGCTCTCCTGCGCTAATGGAATGGACACGCAACTCCCCCTGCTGAAGTTTCGTGTCTTGGGCCCGATTTGACAGAGAAAGACAGCGAGTCTTCGTCTTTAGGCGGAGTAGTAAGCAGTTTCAGGAATAGGCTGCCTCTGATAGGCGGCGTAGGTTAAGCTCTTGGAGATGATTTTATCCTTGACCTGGCTGATGTCACTGCCCTCCCGGATGAGGATGCGGTAAATGCCTGCCTTATCTACATCGCCCACCAGCAACATCCCCACGAGCCTATTCCCCTGGAAGACAAACTTGTGGTAGGTGCTGCCCCAGCGCTGAGAGTGTACCTCATACTCAGGCTCGGTGCCCTGGATAGCGCCCACGGAAACGGTGGCTATGCCGGCAATCTCCATAGCATTAAGGATGAAGAAGCTGCCCGCATACTGCCTTTTTATTCCGGCCATATTATATGCGGCGCAGTTACCCATATCCACGGCATTGGTCCAGGTGCCACTAACGAATTCTTGCCCTGTTGCCCGGTCCACCAACTGAACAATATCCCCAGCAGCAAACACATCGGGCAGCGAGGTCTGCATGAACTCATCTACCACCACCCCTCTAGCTACCTTTATCCCCATTTGCTGGGCCAGCTCCAGGTTGGGCCCAACGCCCACCGCCGCCACCAGCAGGTCGAAGGGGAGCTCCCGGCCATCGTCCAGGATAGCTACTTTGTCCTTGCTGGGCTTGTGCTCTATCTCCTTGACCTGGTGTCCCATGAGGAGGCTAATGCCCTTGGCCTCAATGGCGGGAGATACTATGGCGGCGGCTGCAGCATCCAATTGCTGGGGCAGGACGTGGCCCAGCATCTCCACCACCGTCACCTCCAGGTTCGCCTCCCGCAGCGCCAGCGCCGTCAAGATGCCAATACGTCCCCCTCCCACTATTAGCGCCCTCTTCCCCGGTTGAGCCTCCCCGGCTATCTTGACTCCGTCCTGATAAAAGCGCAGGGTATGGAAGTCTTCGTTGTTTGCCCCTTTTATCTGGGGAAGCAGCGGAATACTTCCTGTAGCCAAGAGGAGTTTATCATAGGGCACCACGTGGTCTCGGGAGGTGCGCACCTTTTTCCGTTCCAGGTCCACGGACTCGGCTTTTGCCGGGCTGAGCACCTCTACCTTGAGGTCGGCGAACAAGCTGGGGTCGCGCAGGAAGCGCTCCTCGGGGAAGTGGTCATGGATCAGGTGGGTGATGAGAGGCCGGTAATAACCTGGTTTATCCTCCTCGGATATAAGGGTTATGTGGCTAGCCTGATCCAGGCGGCGTAAGGTCTGGGTGGCCGCTACCCCAGCTGCCCCCCCGCCCACAATTACATAATGCATAGCAGCCTCTTCCTAGCTCCTCAGGCCTGGACTATGTGGCTGACCATCTGGGTGTAACTCTGCCTCTTAGTGTGGGAGAATTCCTCAGGCTCTGTATAGACTAAAGCCTTAGTGGGGCAAGAATCTACGCAGGCTGGTGTTTCCCGATCAGGGCAGAGGTCACATTTAACTGATACCCGCCTCTCCAGGCTGCGGTTGATGACCCCATAGGGGCAGACCATGATACAGGTCCAGCAACCGATGCACTTATCGGGATTGCTCATGACGGCGTTGGTTTTGGCATCCCGATAAATAGCGCCGCTGATGCAGGCATTAAGGCAGGGAGCATCTTCGCAATGCCGGCAGAGCACCGGGATTTTGACACTGCCATCCAATTCCACAAACAGCCTGCGCCGGGGCACAGGGGTCTCCCCCAGGGCACCCAGCAGGCTCTTGTCGGTGGAGTGCTCCACGCGGCAGACCAACTCACAGGTTCGGCAGCCTTGGCACCTTTCCATGCGGACAAAGATTTCCTTCATCCTCTCCTCCACATAGATTCTATTGCCCAGTTCAGGCGGACAGGCCCAAAGCCTTCCGCTTCTCCTTGATGATCTCAACCAGCCCTTGAGCCGCCTTCTCCGGATCGGTCTCTACATAGGCCCAACCACCAGTTATACCCTTCAGGTCCTGGGTAAGCACCTTGCTTACTATCGGGCTGCCCAGTACATGGGGTGCAGGAGCGGCATGCACCAGCGCTCCTAGCGCTAGAAACCAGGTGCCGATGGAGATGGCCTTTTCCTGCACTAGTTCCGGCGCTGAGCCGGCTATAGGTAACTGGCTGATTTTGACATCCAACTTGGCGGCTAGAGCAGCCACCAGGTCAGCGATGCGGCAATTGTCCAGGCAGGAACCCATGTGCCACACCGGAGGCAAGGCACCACCCAGCCCTGCCGCTTGGCCTATAGCCGTGAGCACTGCGCCTAGGCCATCCTTGCAATAGGTGGCGGCAGCCTCGGTAGTCATAAAACCGGACTGAGCCAGGATATGGGCAGTGCAACCAGTGGTGACTACCAACACATTGTTCTTGAGCAGTTCCTTGGTCATCTGCTCGGTCATGGCTGTGTCCCGGAACTTGAGGTTGGGACAGCCAACAATGCCCACCGCTCCCAGAATATTGCCGGATACGATGTTATCGATTACCGGCTTCAGAGGGTCATCGGGATTCACCTGCGACAGGACATTCACGATGGTTTCCACAGAGAACCCAGCGAGAACTGTGGATTTATATTGAGGTATCTGAACCTTACTGTTGCCCCGTTTCTTATAGGCCTCAATGGCCACTCGCACTATCTCCTGGGCCTTCTGGTCAGCGTGTTCGGTGTCGAACTCAATATGAGTAGCGCCAGGGATTTTGACCATGGGGTCGGTGGTAATCACGGCAGTATGGTAGCAGCTAGCCAGTTCCGCCACATTGGGCCAAATACACTGGACGTCTACTGCCATGCCATCCACAGCCCCAGTGACCAGGATGAGTTCCGACTGGAGGTTGTGGGCGGCCATAGGCACGCCATGGCGCATGGTGAGCTCGTTGCCGGTGCAGCATACCCCCACCACATTTACCCGTTTGGCTCCACTGGCTTTAGCTTCACCCTCCATCTTCAACGCCCACTCCAGCACCTTCTCAGAGAGAATCGGGTTATGCCCGTGGATGGCCAGGTTCACCGACTCAGCCTCCAGCACCCCAAAATTAGCCTCCACTTTCACTGGCTCGGGCACCCCAAAGAGCACATCCTGGAGGTCAGTGCCCATGCTGAGGCCAGCATAGCCATCTACCAGGCCCATACGGAGCGTGGCCAGCAACAGGTTAACCGGGTCAGCATCGTTTCCCATAGAGGTGCGGTGCATAGCCTCTTCTATCTCGTTGTGGGCGTTGGAAATAAGGAGGCCCAGGCTTTTCCACATCTCATACTCTTTTTTGGGCGCCCTGAGCTTCAGCCAGTTCATGGGCTCCCCATCCTGCCGTCCAAAATCATAAAGGGCGGCATTGGCTACATCCAGGGCGACTTCCTTTATATCTCTGCCCTGGGTGGTAATACCCAGCCCCTGGGCCAAGGACAGCAGCTTGGCCTCATTTTTGATTTCATATCCCACGGCCTTGCCCTCAGCCACCTCCTTCAGGAGGAGGGCAACATGGCGGGCATGGCCACAGTGTGAGGCAGCACCCCCCACACACTCTCGGAGCAAATTGCGGGCCACTATGGTATCTCGGCTGGCCCCGCAGACACCCAGCTGAGGGCCTTCCCCAAAGGGGTCGATGCGGCAGGGGCCCATGTAACACATGCGGCAGCACAGGCCTAGCTCGCCGAAACCGCACTGAGGTTCCATAATGGCCAGACGGTCTCTGCCTGTAACTAAACCCTCGGCATGAGCCTTTTCCAATAACTCGCGATCCCCAGGAGCCATTACGCTATGAGGCTTTGACATCTTTCCGTCCTTCTAACATTGTTATTCCTCCCCCAGCGTCTTTCTTTGTGCTATTAACACTAACATACTCAGTCTCAGATGTCAATTATCTTTATTACACCTGGCTTATTATCTGTAATCCTCCTTCCTTTGGAGTACCTCGCCTACTGGCCCGGTGAACGGCGAATATTGACATC